>CAMMNR010000056.1 GCA_946498265.1 uncultured Clostridium sp.
GTAGTTATTAATCCTCCTATCATTACACCTTTTACGAATTTCATACAATCACCTCCAAATTTTGAAAGAATTACTTTTATGTTCTTTATTATTATCTCTTTTTTATTATTTTTTATACTTTTTTATTTGTTTTATAAATGGAATATATTTCATGAATTGCTATAATTGCTAAAAAAATACCAAAAGACTTTTTTAATACTGAAACATTAATATTTATCGATATATTTGCACCAATAATTGCTCCTACTATTCCAAAAACAGATATTATTGTTGCTGATTTTAAATATATGTTTTTATTTTTCAAATTTACTATTATCGCAACAATTGATGTTGGTATAAAGAAAATTAAATTTGTTGCTTGTGCTATATGTTGTTCTAATCCCATAAGAAAAGTAAGAAGAAAAATTAGTATTGTTCCTCCTCCCATACCAGTTCCACTAACAATTCCAGACACTATTCCTATTAACACTTCAATCATTTAAAAAACCTACTTTTTATAATTTTTAATTATTATTTTATTTTTCTTAATTAATGATATATTAAAATTTTAGATTATCATTTTATACGATGCATATACTAAAAATATTGTAAAAGCTATTTTTAGGTATTTTTCTGGTAATTTTTTTAACAATTTGGCTCCGTATATAACCACCAATTGCTCCACCTATTGCACACAAAATAGCTGTTTTCCATTCAATATAATTTTCTTTATAGTAAAAAATACCACTAGTTATTACCATTGGTAAAATACAAAATACTGATGTTCCTCTTGCTTTAGTATTATCCAGTTTCAAAAAATAAATAAATGCTGGAACTAAAATCATTCCTCCTCCTGTTGAAAATAACCCGCTGATTATACCTGCTAAAAAACCAGTTATACTTAGTTGTAATATATCTTTTATTGAAAAATTATTTACTCTATTTTTGTCCATAATAAAAACCTACTTTTTAGTAGGTTAACCAATTTTTTAAAAATTATGAATAGGGAATTTGGGGACGGGGCATTTTTTCCCTATTTTTTGTCATTTTGGGGACGCGTCCAAAAAGGGATTTTTAAACATAGTTCATATTAGTTAAAAACAAAGGTATAATATATAAATTTTATTAATTACGAATGTGAATGAAAGGATATTATAAATTCTTTAATTATCAAGTAGGAGAATCTCAAACTTGCTTTGAGAGGTGCCTGCTTGATAATTTTAGAATTTATTTATTCTGTAATGTTAGCCGAGTAATTAATAAAATTTATATATTATACCTTTGTTTAATTTAAAATCTTTCAAGAATTTTCCCTTTTTGGACGCCTCCCCAAAATGGTAGGGAAAAAAGCCCCGTCCCCAAATTCCCTATTCATAATTATAATATTTCGTTCCTAACATTTTGTCTGGTAGATATTGTTGTTCTACATAGTGTCCTGGAAAATTGTGTGGATACAGATATCCTTCACTATATCCCAACTCTTTCATCTTTTCTATTGGTGCATTTCTTATATGCATAGGAATTTCTCCTGTATCTTTGGTTTGTACATCTTCTAATGCTTTATTAATTGCCATATATGATGCATTTGATTTTTTTGATGTTGCTACATAAACTGCTGCTTCTGCAAGTAATATTCTAGCTTCTGGCATTCCTATCATATGTACAGCTTGCATTGCTGAATTTGCTACTACTAATGCATTTGGGTTTGCCATTCCTACATCTTCTGATGCACAAATTACTATTCTCCTTGCTAGAAACATTGGATCTTCTCCTCCATTTAGTGCTCTTGCTAGATAAAATATTGTTGCATCCGGATCTGATCCTCTCATTGATTTTATGAATGCACTTATATTGTCATAGTGACTGTCACCATTTTTGTCAAATACTGCTTTTCTTTCTTGTACACTATTTTTAATTATTTCATCTGTTATATTTATAAATCCATTTTCGTCCATTGCTGTAGTTAATACTGCTACTTCTAAGCCATTTAGTGCTGTTCTAACATCTCCATTTGCTATTGATGCTAATTTTTTTAGTGTTTCATCTTCTATTTTTATATTATATTCTCCCAGTCCATCAGTTCTTTTTAATGAATTTTTTAGTATTTGATATATATTCTCTTCTGTTAAAGGTTCTAATTTTATTACCATTGATCTTGAAATTAAAGCTTTATTTACTTCAAAGTATGGATTTTCTGTTGTTGCCCCTATTAATATTATTGTTCCATTTTCTACATATGGAAGTAATGCATCTTGTTGTAATTTATTAAATCTATGTATCTCGTCTATAAATAATATACTTTTTCCTGCTGGATTTAACATGAAGTTTTTTGTTTCTTCTATTACTCTTTTTATGTCTGCAACTCCTGCTGTTACTGCATTTATTTTATAAAATTTATATTTTGTTGTTTCGCTTATTACTCTTGCAAGTGATGTCTTACCACATCCAGGAGGGCCAAATAGAATAATACTAGATAATCTGTCTGCTTTTATTGTTCTATATAATATTTTATCTTTACCTAGTACATGTTCTTGTCCCACATATTCTTCAAGTGTTTTTGGTCTCATTCTAAATGCTAATGGCTCATTTTGGTTCATGTCTTAACTCATTCCCTTCATGTGCAATTATTTAAACAAAATAATTTTATTATTTTTACCTTTTATTTTCTAATAATTTGTGACAGTATATCTTTACATTCCTAAAATTGCTAGACCTTTTTTAATTAATTCTTCTGTTGATAATTCTGATTTATCTATTTTATCAAATGCTTTTTCAATTTCTTTCTTGTTATATCCCAGAACTTGTAATGCCTGAACAGCCTCATTAATTTTGTTATCATTCTTAATTGCTTCTTGTAATTTTGTATTAATAGTATTTTTACTAACTTCATTTTTTATTAAATCTATTTGTTGTTCTTTCTTTAGTTTATCTTTTAATTCTAAAATTATTCTTTGTGCTGATTTTGCTCCTACTCCTGGTATTTGTGTTAATGTTTTGATATCTTCTGAAATTACTGCTAATGCAAAATCTGATGGTTCACAAACAGCAAGCATTGCAAGAGCTGTTTTTGCTCCTACTCCACTTACATTTATTAATAATTCAAACATTTTTAATTCTTCTAATGTATTAAATCCAAAAATACTGATATCATCTTCTCTTACTCTATAATGTGTATGTACTTTTACTTGCTCTCCAATATTTCCTAATTTTTCTATTCCTGTTTCTGACATGAACACTTTGTAACCTAGTCCTCCTACATCTATTACAATATATCCTGTCATTTTCATTTCTAATATTCCTTTTATATATGCTAACATTTTATCCTCCTATATATCATAAAAATATGTTGCTTCTAAATCTGCTTCATGTGTTAATAATGCTATTGGATATTTTTTATATGTTGCTCCTATTGCATTATACAATTCTTTTGGCTCTGTATATCCCATATGCCAACGTATTGAATATTTTTCTTCTGGTGTCAATTTCATATATTCTGTAATCATCATAACAGATTTTTCTCCATGTCCATATGGTATTGTGTCATCAATTGTATAATATGGTACTTTTTCCCATACTCCTAATGCATTTTTTGCATTTCTATAATCTACTTTATAGAAATTAGTTTTACAAATATCATGTAATAGCCCTATTATTATGATTGATTCTTCTGGTATATTTATTGGTTCTATGCAATGTTCTACTTTATGTTTTAATATTTCATAAACTTTTATACTATGTTCTACAAGTCCTCCTTCATAATCTCCATGAAATCTTGTACTTGCTGGTGCTTTAAAAAAATCTGATTTTTCTAAAAAATTTATTAAATCTTCTATTCCTTCTCTTTTTACATTTCTTAGTATTTCTAAATATTTTTCTTTCATTGTTCTTTTCATTCCTCATATTATATATTTAGGTTTTTAAAAGGTCTCCTATAAACCTTCTTATTGTATAAATTATTTAATCTTTTTTCTTTCACATTATATAAATTTTCTTTTAAAAAGTCAATACTTTTTCGAACTTTTGTTTTTTCTTGACTATTCAAAGTTATGACTCAGCCCTAATACTAGGACTGAGTCATAATACTTATAATATAAAAAAGTAAATATACTTTATCTACTAAAATCTTGCCTTGATTTTTCAATTGATTTCATGCATTCTTCTATTTGTTTAATTTCATCTTCAGAGTACATTTTTTGCTCATCTTTATTACATATATTTACAAGTAATCTTTTTCCCCAACTTGTTTTTTCATTTCCTTCTTCATCTAGTACAGGAGGATGGTGCGTTATTTTAGTAATTACTTCTGGGTTTTCCTTTGCTACTTTTCTAATTTTTGCAATATTGAATTTATTATTTACAATTAATTCATTTTCTAATTTCTCATATTCATCTACATCTAATACAAAAGTTGCAGTTCCATATGCTGATATAATTTTCCCATTCTTTTTTTCATACATTTTTTCAATAATTGCTTTTTGTGTATTATGTAGTTTTACAATTAAATATCCTCCTACATATTTTCTACTATAATTGGGGTCTAATAAAGTAAATAATTTCCACCTTTCATATGGATCTGTTATAGATTTCTTGTTTTCTTTTCCTCCTTTTCCTTCCCTTAGTTGTTCTGTTGATTCTCCATTTAAATCTGATGCATATGCTGAAAGATATTCTACTAAATTATCTCTTTTATTTTTATCATCACCATATGTGGTATATATTAATATTATTTTTTCCGTTTCATCAACATTTGGATTTTGCAGTATTTCTTCTATTTTTACATTGGCCTGTTCAGAGTTGAAATATTTTCTTGAATCATTTGTTCTTAAATCGCCCTGCAAAGCTAATTTTTTTACTAATTCATCTCCACCTTGAGTCAATATGGTTTCTAATGTTAATAAATTATCTCTGTATAATTCTATTATGTCTTCCTGAGTGACATCTGGTATATTTTCTAATAGTTTTTTATCTAGTGTAATTTTTTGATTTTCATCTAATCCTTCTCTTTTAAAATTTTGATATATTAATCCATATCTTTTATATTTTATATTAGTTTCTAAATTTGTATTTTTTTGTTTCTTTTTATTCTGGGCTTCTTTGTATAAGTTAGCTAATTCTTTCTCTGTCAATTTTAGATCTATTTTTTCTTCTTCTGGTAACTCTCTATTTATTGTTTTTAAAGATTCCAAATTTATTCTATCATTTATATACAAATCTAAAATATCTCTTGATGTTAGAATACCTTTTTGATAGTATTGATAAATTTGTTCTTCTTTTAATGGTATTGGATATTTTATGATAGCTTTTTTTAAGTCTTTTTCTTGAAGTTTTCCTTGATTATATGTTTCTATTACCAACTCTTTTTCTCCATAGCTTTCCAAAACATCTAAATCAATTAAACCATCACAATATAAATTCATTAACATTTCATTACTTAATTCATCTTCTAATATGTTTATAATATTATCTGTATTTTCTAAACCTAACTTATTATGCAATTTTATTAAGTTTTTATATTTTTCTAATTTTTCTTTATTATTTGGGTTATCATTTTTGTTTTGTGAATTATATATTTCTCTATATAAATTTGCAATTTCTTGAATATTATATAGTTCTTCTATTCTTCCTTTTATTTTTTCTCCTCTACCATTGTCTATATCTTTTACAGCTATTTGTAGTCTTTCATCTGTAGTTAATAAATTCCATGTTTCTGTATCGTTTAGATCGATAATTTCAGGATTTTTTAATTTTTGTTGTTTTATTTTCTCTTTTATTTCTTCTAGATTCATATTTTTTTGTTTAGCATAATTTTCAACTCTTTTTAAATTGAAAGTCCCACATTGATATAATCCTACCAATATGTTTTCTGATACAGGATGATTTAAAGCAATACTGTATATATCAGAGTTACTTAATTTCTTTTTTTGTGCCAAATATAGTAAGTTTTCTTCCACTTGTGCTAATTCTTTTAAAAGTTCTTTAGGACAATAATTTTCATAACCATTTGCGTCTCTTAATAATTTTTTCCCATTTTTTAAATCTTTATCAGTAAAATATTCTCTTTTTTCCTTATCCCATTTAGCTAAAACTCCATTGATTTCTTCTTTTCCGAAAGAATGCTTCTCATTATCTCTAATTCTTGTATTTTGATTGATATCTTTTAAAAATTCTTCTAGATTTTCTAAAAATATACATTCTTTTTCCGTTGTTTTTTCTCCGCTTTTCTAATTTTGTGCCAACGCAACATGCATAATATAAAAGACATTTTTCTGCATTTATATATACTCCTAAATTTTCCAATTGCGATTTCATATATTTATTAAACTTTTCTTGGTCTATAATTTGACTGATTTTTTGCATTTCTTCAGTACTTTTTGCTTTAGGAAGTTGTTCCCAAAATTTTTTTCTTTCTTCTGTTTTAATTCCTTCATTTCTTAAAAATTTATCCGTTTGTTCTAAGAACTGCTTATTACCTAATTTTTCATCTTCTAGGGTTATGTTTAATAATTTTAAAAAAAATGAAAATTCTAAATCTGGTAGCTTATCTTTTATTTTTTCATAAAGTTGATTTCTATTTTCTAATCTTTGGTTATATACTATTGTCTTTGAGTCTAATATTTTAGATATAGGATTATTTCTATCTTCATAATCCGTTGTTTGTACTTTTATAAATTCTTCTGGTTTTATGTATAATTTTGCAAATTTAATTGCTTTTTCTAATTCATGTTCACTTTCTTTTTCTAATAATGGAGAAATCTTTTGTTGTTTATATATATTAGTTAGTTCTTGTCTTCTTTTTACAATTATAACTAATAGTTTCTTAAAATCAATATATTGAGCATTTTTCAAAAGAAATTCCTTAATTTCTCCTTCTTTATGAAAATCGTTTGTATTTTCTAAACTTATAATAGTATCCATTACATCATCTTTATCTATTGTTATATTTATTTTTTTTAGTAAATTTTGTATTTCTCTTACTGTTGCCATCTTTAATTTCATCCCTTTCTCCATGCACAATCTGATTCTAAAAGAATTAAATGTATTTATTTTCCAAGCTTATTACTTATTTATATTTTTTCCTCTATAATTTTTTCTTCTAATTCATTTAAAATATTTTTATTAATATAAATTTTTATGTCTTTTTTTAACTTATTTATATCAATCTTTTGCTTAGTCAATATTAATACATATTCTCCTTCATTATCTGATTCTAATTGTTCAATTGCATCATCTATATTATCTGCATCATATATTTCTATTTCTATAAAATTTTCGTCACAATATTTTATAATATCTCGTTTAATATTTTCAAATTTCTCATCATCTATGTATAAAGCTAAATTATATATTGGTCTATAAAATACATTTTGTATATTTAATTTTAATAGTTTTGTATATTGAGATTTATCTTGTAATACAATAATTTTTGCCTCTTTATTTTTTAAAGTTTCTATATCAAGATTTCTTATAATTACAATTTTCATATTTATTTTTAGTTCTTTTAATACTTCTTCTATTATCTTTATTATTACACTATTTGTCCCTAACATAGTTTCATTAACACATATATCTAAATTTGTACCACTACAAATAGCTTTTATAGCTAGAATGTATGTTATATATGGATTTCCATTATGTGTTATTAAGACACTTTTATCTATATACTCTCTTATGGTTTTATTTTTTAATTTTTCTGTTATTTGTATTAATTTATCTATATTTACTTTCATTTTATAATGTTTATTATCAATTTGATTTGCTTTTTTAATACTGTTTTTTTCTTCTTTTATTTTGCTTATAATTTTATTTAATATTTTCTCTTTTTCTGTTTTATCCATTTCTACATATGTTCCCTTCTTATTGAAAATCCCAATTTTTTATTCTCTCAATCGCCTTTATAGTATTTTCTTTAGTTCCAAAAGCCGTTAACCTGAAATATCCTTCTCCATGAGGTCCAAATCCGCTACCAGGTGTACCTACAACATTTACTTCTTCAAGTAATTTATCAAAAAACTCCCATGATGTTATACCTTCTGGTACTTTTAGCCATATATATGGTGAGTTTACTCCTCCATATACTGTAAATCCTGCTTCTTTTAAACCTTCTTTTATTATTTTTGCATTATTCATATAATAATCAATATTTTCTTTTATTTCCTTTTTCCCCTTGTCTGTATATGTTGCTTCAGCTGCTTTTTGTACAATATATGATACTCCATTAAATTTTGTACAAGTTCTTCTATTCCATAATTTATTTAAGTCTATTTCTTGCCCACTTTTTGTATATCCTTTTACTGTTTTTGGAATTACAACATATGCACATCTTACTCCTGTAAATCCTGCCGTTTTTGAGAAACTCTTAAATTCAATCGCTACATCTTTTGCTCCTTCTATTTCATAAATACTATGTGGTATTTTATCTTCTGTTATAAATGCTTCATATGCTGCATCATATAAAATTATAGATTTATTTTCTTTTGCATAATCAATCCAAATTTTTAAATCTTCTTTTTCTAATACTGTTCCTGTTGGGTTATTTGGGAAACATAAATAAATCATATCTACTTTTTCTTTTGGTAATTCAGGTTTAAAGTCATTTTCAGCTGTTACTGGCAAATACACTATATTTTCATATATCCCTTTTTCTTCATTATATTTTCCACTTCTTCCTGACATTACATTTGTATCTAAATATACTGGATATACTGGGTCTGTTATTGCAACTTTATTGTCTTTAGCAAAAATATCAACTATGTTTCCACAATCACATTTTGCACCATCTGATACAAATATTTCATCAATATCTATGTCTATTCCTCTTTTTTTGTAATCATTTTCTGCTATTACTTTTCTTAAAAACTCATATCCTTGTTCTGGTCCGTATCCTTTAAAACTTTCTACTGTTCCAATTTCATCTACAGCTTTATGCATAGCTTCTATACATTCTGAAACTATTGGTTTTGTAACATCCCCTATTCCCAATTTAATAACCTTTTTATCTGGATTATTTTTTGTATATTCTGCTACTTTTTTTGCTATTGTAGAAAACAAATAGCTCTCTTGTAAATTTAAAAAATCTTCATTTATTTTAATCATTTTTATCAAACCTTTCTTTTGTGCCAAAGGGGACGGGCTATTTTGGCACATCTTAATTCTAATACTTCTTCTATTTACATTATTTATCAGGTGTGCCAAAATAGCCCGTCCCCTTTGGCACAACTCCTTCAAATACTGTAACTGCTGGTCCTGTCATATATATATGATTATCTTTTTCATTCCATTCAATATATAATTTCCCACCTAATAGTTCTACTTCTACTTTTCTGTTTGTTTTTCCATTTAAATAACATGCAACTGCAGTCGCACATGCTCCTGTGCCACATGCTAATGTCTCTCCTGCTCCTCTTTCCCATACTCTCATTTTTATATGTTCTTTATCTAGTATTTTTATGAATTCTACATTTGTCTTGTTTGGAAAAGCCTTGTTTACTTCTAATACTTTTCCATATTTCTCTACATCAAATTTTTCTGTTTCTTCTACTTCTGTGATTGCATGTGGATTTCCCATTGATACACATGTAAATTTAAATTCTTTATCTTCTGCTTTTAATAGTAGATTTTTTACTGGTTTCTCATCTGATATGACTGGTATCTTTTCTGGATCTAATATTGGCTCTCCCATATCTACTTTTACTGTTTCTACTTTTCCTTCTTTTGTGTTTAGTTTTAATGTTTTAATTCCTGCTAGTGTTTCAATTGCAAGTGTTGTTTTGTTTGTTAGTCCTTTGTCATAGACAAATTTTCCTACACAGCGAATGCCGTTCCCACACATTTCTGCCTCACTTCCGTCAGAATTAAACATTCTCATTTTGAAGTCTGCGATATCACTTTTACATATTAGAATAAGACCATCTGAACCTATTCCAAAGTGCCTATCGCTAACAAATTTGGCTAGAGATGACATATTTTCTATATTTTGATTTATCGCATCAATATAGACATAGTCATTCCCTAGCCCTTGCATTTTCGTAAATTTTATCATTTTTTCCACCTTCTTTAGGTATTAATAGTAAATAAAATATAGTTATATTTTATTAGTTGTTATTCTAACATATATTATGTACTTTTACAAGATTTTATTTTTTTTATTTTCTTAAACATTTATCAGGACTAAAGATTAAAAAATTTTTCGAGCAAAAAAGATGTCAAAACATGTA
>CAMMNR010000057.1 GCA_946498265.1 uncultured Clostridium sp.
CTCTCAAATTTGGTTGGAATGAGTGGACTCGAACCACCGACCCCCACCTTATCAGAAAAGTTAACCTTTTTGCGTGGGTTTATAGATAGGTCTTGAAATGCCCGTAAAATCAAACATTTTAGCACATTGAAAATGAAATTGATGTCAACGAAAAATACACACCTGACATCAATTGACATCAAATGTGGTGTTTTTGAGTAATTTGGGTGTTCTAAAACTTTCTAGAACTATCAAAAAAGATTTAATACTTTTTAGTTGAAATCATTAAAAACAAAGATTGTGTTTATATAAAATATTTTGAAAAATAGATACAAACTACTCTACTTTATGATATAATCAAATCATAGGAGAAAGTCATGTCTAACATTAAGGTTTTTGAAGATAAGAAAATTAGAACTCAGTGGAACGAACAAGAAGAAGATTGGTATTTTTCGGTTGTAGATATTGTTGGTATTCTAACTGATAAAGATTATGATGATGCTAGAAAATATTGGAAAGTGTTGAAAGGCAGACTTAAAAACGAAGGAAGTGAACTGGTATCATTTTGTTACCAGTTGAAATTACCTGCACAAGATGGTAAATTACGAGAAACAGATGTTTTGAATACAAAAGGTATTTTGCGTCTTGTTCAATCAATTCCAAGCAAAAAGGCAGAACCTTTTAAAATGTGGCTATCACAAGTTGGAAGTGAAAGACTTGATGAAATTGCTGATCCAGAGAAAGCAATAATTCGTGGAGCTGATTTTTATCGTGCAAAGGGCTACACAGAAGGCTGGATAAACCAAAGACTACAAACCATTGAAATGCGAAAAGAACTCACAGACGAATGGAAAGCTCGCGGTATTGAAAAAGAAAAAGACTATGCAATACTCACAAATGAAATGACAAAAGCGTGGTCTGGAATGAGTGTGCAAGAATATAAACAACTTAAAGGCCTCAAAAAAGAAAACTTGCGAGATAATATGACAAATATTGAACTTGTCCTAAACATGCTTGCCGAAGTTACTACAACTGCTATTTCAAAACAAGAAAATCCCAAAACTTTTGAAGAAAATAAAAAGATTGCTCGTCGTGGTGGAAGTGTCGCTAGTGACGCCAAGAAAAGATATGAAGAAGAAACTGGAAAGAAAGCAATCTCCCCACGCAATGCAGACAATAAAAACTTACTTGAAATAAAATCTGATGAAGATAAATAACAAATTATAACTAATGAAAAACACTAGGAACTTGAAGTGAACTCCGCAGCAAGGTTCACTTCAAATGGGGTGCACCCCAAAATTTAAGAAGTTTTCTTATGAAAAAATTATATAAAATACTTAAATAAGGAAGAAAAGAAAGAATAAACAAAAAAGAAAAAAGATCTTGAGATGTATTTTTTTGGAAGAAAAGGATTTTTTCTATATTTGATAGTAAGGAAAAGTCACCAATGCTGAATATTTTGATGGAACAAAGAAGATTTTGTATACATTAGTCATAATTTAAATAAATACCATATTCATTTTCATACATAAAGACACACACTTTCTAAACATTATAATCATAATAATTTGCCAATATGAAAAACAGTATATAAGATTTAAGTTAGTACTTTAATACAAGTGTATATCGGAAATTTTTCATTTTAATGTACAACAGGAATATGTATATTAATCATTGACAAAATCGATAAAAGAGGTTACAATTATGTAACATGAAATTTAGATTTATAGATCAAATTCAAAACTTAATTAAAAAAAGTTTGGTTGTAGAAGTTTTAAATTTGACAGACGAGGAACAAAAAGAACTTGTTTCTATGCTATTTCCGTATATTATAAATGATACAGAATCATCATATTCAAATTTAAAATTAGATGCATCAAATATTTTGGGTGGCATTTTTTTTTGAAAAATTAAATCAAATAAAAGTTTTTGTAAGAAATTCTCTTTATGACCAACTTGAAAAAGAAGGGTGGCTAAGGATTCATGCTTCAGCAATAAAAAGCGATGCCGTCACCTTATTTGTAGGAGATTCAAAGGTGGGGAAAAGTTCTAGTGCTTTTTTAACTTCATCACTTACTAAGGCAAGTTTTGTTGCTAATGATGATATTTATCTTCATCCAACAGTTCCTGTTGCAATAGGATATCCAGCAGGATTTGGAGTTCCTAAGTATGTTGGTAATATATTAGGAATAGAAAAAAATTGCCATATTTTCAGTGAAAATAGTTATTGGTATACAAATGAAGATATGCTAAATATGAATTACAAAATAGAATATGGTGGAGAAATTAAGAGAATAGTTTTTCCTAATTTTACAAAGAAAGCAGAAACAATTACATCGGTTGAGAAATTAGACTATGAAAAATTTAGACAAAAGATTTTTGACTGTTCAAAAGTCTCAGGTTTTGACAAGTCCTTATATCAATACTTATCAAAAATTCCAGGCTATTCTATAACTACTGCAGGTGTTTGTACGGAGTACTGTAAAGCCTTAAGATCGTTAAATGACAAAACTTTTACGCATCAACAAAACATATATAAAAATTTAGGAATCAATTATTATTTTGGTTTTAATGATGACTTGGCCCATAGGTTTCAAGAAGTCAAGAAAAGCGGATTTGAATATATTTCTATAAATGCCGATACATACTCGGAAGAAAATTATAACGGTTTAGAAAATATAATTATAGAAGCATTAAAAGCAGGGCTTAAAATAGCTTATGTTCATGCTCCATATTGTAAGGAATACAGTATAAGGTACTTTTTTGAAAATGGTCCTCAAACTGAACAGATTATGAATTTTCATAAATATGCTGTAGGATTATGTGGAAAATATAAAATCCCAGTGTATGTTATGCATGCCAATAGAAAAAATGATTCTCCGCCATTAGGGAATGTATGCTTAAAAAATTTCTCTGAATTAAATGACATATCAAAGCAAAACAATGTAAAATTGGCAATTGAAAATATAACATCATTACAGGTTTTAAAATTTCTATTAAGTAACATACAGGATGAAAACTTTGGATTGTGTTACGATAGTGGTCATGATAATCTATATACAAAAAATCCAGCCATGTTAGATTTCGCAAAGGGTAGAGTTTTTACTGTCCATCTTCATGATAATTTTGGTGATAAGGACAGTCATAATGCTATTGGGGACGGAAATATAAATTGGTCTTTAATATTTAATAAATTGCAATCAGCACATTATAGAGGCCCGTGGATGTTAGAAGTAAAGAACCCAGAAAAATTTGTTTCTGAGCAAGAGTTTTTATCAGAAAATTTTAAGAGATTAAAAAATACATTAGAAAAAACAGGGGTGCTATCTGATGAACAAAACAAAAATTTATGATTTTTTAGCTAAATATTTAGATGAAGCAAACATTGAACAATTATTCTCCAATCTTCAAAATAAACAAAGAAGTAATATTTTGTCAAATCAATATTTTGTTAAAATCGGTCAAAATACTGACGAATTATTCTTTAAAAACCTTGTTAAAGAGATTAATTTGTACAAGAATAATACCAACTGTAAATTTTTCCCTAAACTGATAGATTATTATATTGAAGAAGATATTTGTTCAATTGTGCTAGAAAGAATAAATGGACAGGTTTTAAATAGCAATCGTAATACATACATAAATGACGCGTTAAGCGAAGATGAAAGATTAAAGATTTTAAATGAAATTTTAAATATAAAAACTATCAAAATAGACGATAAGCTTGACTGTTCATATTCTAGACAAGACAAACTTAGCAAATATATGAATAAGTTAATTGATATTTTAGGCTCATCTGATTTAAACATACTTGAAAAATATTCTAATGATATTGCACAAGTTAAATGTGATAATGTAATTAGCCATGGAGACCTTATTCCACCAAATATTATGAGAGAAAACAATAGTATCTTTTTTATAGATTGGGAATTTATTGCCATTCGCCCTGAAAGCTATGACATTGCATATTTTTTGATGTTCTCCAAAAAGGAAAATTCACTTGATGTTTTAAAATACACGAAGTTTTCTTCAACTTTCAAAAAAGAAGTAAAAAAAGATGCAATTATTTTATGCCTTAAAGAAATGAATAATTGGAATAAGTTGCACGGAAAATTAGATGATGCATTAGTAGATGGCAATATAAAAAGATGGAAAAAGGAATTGCTAATTATTTTAAAGGGGTATGAAATATGAAATTATGTGTAGTATCTCCACTTTATAATGGTTTATATAGATATTGTAAGCCTCTTGTCGAACTTTTAAAAACCAATACCGATTTTGAAATATTACACGTAGGATTTGATGAGATTTGTTTTGATAAAGACAAGATTATAACGCAGGTAGATCGTGTGGCAAAAAAAATTATTGAATTTTCCCCAGACATCATACATTATAATTTTGGCACTTATGATTCGGAACAATTACTTCCTTATATGCTAGAAAAAAATGGGTTTAAAGGTAAAAGTGTTTTAACATATCACTCACTTCAACTTGACTTGTTTAAAAAACTAAATTGTCCAGATCTTGATGCAATATCAAATGAATATATGGGCAAGATGGACGGCATGATATTTTTTACAGATTATGCCAAAAACATATATAAAGAGAAATACCCCGCCTTATCAAAATATGTTATTAGTTTTCACCCAGCAACGCATGAGAACCAAACAATTAGCGAACAAGAGAAAAAATTTTTTGAAAAAGAATTTGATGTTGACGAAACAAAGAAAAATGTTGCACTTTTAGGTTATGCATCTCATTGGAAAGAAAGTAATTCTATTGTGGAACTAGCAAAAAAACACAAAGATATAAATTTTTTTATCGCTGGACCTTATTGGGCAGACAAAGTTAAAAAAGAAAACCCTGACACAGATATCTCAACTTTAACAAATTTAAAAGTTATTGATAAAGAATTAAACAAAAAAGAATTTTATTTTTTTGTTAAAACCTGTGTAGGATTTTTCCCATATCACTATTATAAATCATTTCAAGGAAGCGGGTTATTGCCTAATTATCTGTTGAGTGGATACCCCTGCTTAGTTAATAATATAAGTCAACTTAAAGAATATTGTGGAGAAAATAAATATTGTTTTGACTTTAGCAATCAAGAATTATTGAATAAAAGATTGACAGAAATTTTTGATGAAAAAAATTTAAAAAAGAATAAAAGATTTTCTTATCAAAATCATTTAGATGATATATTGAATCTTTATAGGGAGATATAAAATGAAAGTTGCATTTGTTCATAAGGACATTAATGTCGATGTAAATGCTGGAGGGATTAACACTGTTTATTTAAAGCATATTGAAGAACTTGAAAAAACAGGGGTTGAAACAATTACTCTTACATCAAGAGATGGAAACTGGCCATTTAAGGGGAAAAGATATATTTTGCCATTAGACTCCACTCGTAATAAAAAAATAAGACAAATATTGGAAGATGAAAAGCCAGACATAGTTGATGTTTTTAGTTGGAATGCTGAATTATTGGATTATGTAAGTGGCGCACACAGTTGCAAAGTGGTCATGAGAGCTGATATACCAATGAAATATTATGGCAAGGAAAATCTTGATGAGAAAATGGCTAAAAAATGTGACAAGGTTGTGAGTATAAGCAAATGGTGTGATTTTGAGTGGTCATCAGTTATAGGAAAGTCAACCACCATTATACCTCATGCCTGTGATGCCCCAGTTTTAACTTCTTGCGAAAAAGAACAGGACACTATTGTATGGGTTGGTAAGGCAACCGATACAAAAGGGTTTGATTTGTTGTTTCAATTAAATGATAATTTTTTCAAAAATTACAAACTTACTGTTGTCTGTGCAAAGACGAAGTTCTCAGATGAAGAACAATTTTCTTACTTAAAAGCCAAAGGTGTAAGCATCGTTGAAAATCTTTCAAACGAAAAATATTTTGAATTGTTAGCCAAATCACAATTTGTTTTAAGCACTGCAAGGCGAGAAGGTTTTTGTATAGCCGTGCTAGAAGCTATGCTTTACGGCGCCATACCTATCATTCCTTATTGGATAGGGGGAACAACAGATTTTGTAAATAAACGCAATGGCATTATATATAAAAATTTGAAAGATATACCAATTTTACTGCAACAAATTAAAAGCACTAAACAGATGTCTTCATTAAACATTATAAAGGCAAAAAAATATAATTGGAAAAGAATTGTAAATCTTTCGTATAAAATGTATA
Source organism: uncultured Clostridium sp. (assembly GCA_946498265.1). Lineage (GTDB taxonomy): Bacteria > Bacillota > Clostridia > TANB77 > CAG-508 > CAG-269. The sequence goes on from CAMMNR010000057.1 coordinate 6,185, forward strand.
AGGGGATGATAAATGCAAAATAAATTTTCTATTATTGTACTCACATACAATTCAGGAGAATACATAAAAAAAACAATTGAATCAATACTGCCTAATATGATTGACGGTGACGAATTAATCATAATTGATAACAATTCAAGTGATGATACTATATCAAAGATACAAGAAATTTCCATTGAAAATTGTTCAATATATAAACTTTCAAAAAATATAGGTATAAGTGCAGGACGCAATTTGGGGGCTTCATTAGCAAAACATTCAAAACTGGCATTCATTGATAGTGACATAATTTTAGAAAAAACATCCCTTCAAAATGCAAGAATTAAGATCAATGAATGTGACGCATTAATTGGGGAATATTATGATGAGGGCAATGGGTTAAATTGGCAAATTGAAATGACTCGTGAATTATTTGCAAAAAAAAGGAAAGAAAATTTTGATGGCCCTATAACATTTAAAAAATTTGCAACTTTTAGCGGTGGCATGTGCGTAATAGATAAAGATGTTTTTTTAAAAGCTGGCGGATACAGTGAAAAATACTTTGGCTCACCTTGTGAAGATATAAATTTTGAATTTGAATTATTAAAGCAAAAAAGAAAATTGTTGATTGATAAAAGTTTTGTTGGACACCATAAAAAGAAAAAACTGACATTATGGGGGTTGATAAAAAGAGGAATACATAGTGGTAAAGGTGTTGCTTTGTTGATAAGATCTTCTTTTAAACATAAAGTGATAGTTCCATTCAATCTACAATGGCCACGATTTCCTCTTTACATTTTGTTATTTATAATCTTATTATCAATTTTTAAGCCGTGGTCGCTAATTACTTTGGCAGTGTTGACAATCCTTAGATGGCTTACAATTATATTTTCGATTAAAAAAAGATATTCTTTAATTCGACTGATAAATTTTGAAGTTTTACGCTTTATCTATGAGTTTGTATTACTATTTTCTTTATTTTACCATTCAATTTTTTATTGGCCCAAAACGGAAAATGCAATATCAAATTATAAAATTATAGAGGTTAAAAATGGAAGGAAAAGTTAATAAGTCTATGGACATGGACGATTTTGATAAAGATAAACTTGAATGGCTAAAAAACGAAATAATAAATATTGAAGAATATTTCCTCGAACATGGGTTTAACATTAGTTCTTGGTATGGAAATATCGGTGAAAATAAGTATTACGACAAATTAAGCAAATTAAACAAGGGTTATAAATATAAGCCATTGTTGGATAAATATGACGACAAATATCCATCTTTTTTGGTTTGGGAAATTTACAGTGTATGGTTTGGTGTTAAATTTAAAGCTGGAGATAAAGTTTTAGATTTGGGTGGGGCATGTTCGCTATTTTCATTTTTTCTTGCAGTTCACGGAGTTTCTGTTATTGCAATTGATAAAAATAAACAATTGGTTGATGAGTCCAATAAAATTGCGAAAGTGTTAAACCTTCCATATTTAGCAATATGTGATGATATAGAAGATTATATGTTGGATTGTAAGGAAAAATTTGATGTTATAACTTCAATTTGTGTTTTTGAACACTTAGAACAGGAAAAAAGAAAGAGAATAATTTGTTCAATTCATAAAATACTTTCTAAAAATGGCAAAGTTGCTATCACTTTTGATTACCGCAATCCATCTAAGTTTGTAAACATTAACTCTCCTCAAGATGTTATTGATCTGTTTGGATGTTCTTCTCATTTATCTCTTGCAGGAGATGGAAATTTTTATGACAATAAAAAAAATTATTTGGTTCACCCTTTCTTTCATAAAAGCTTTTTTATTAAATACAAATTGCGCTCTATAAAAAAAGGAAATTTTAGGAAAAGAGATTTTTTCAAAATAAAATTTAAAGATGATTATTCTTTTGCTGTGGTATTTTTGGAGGTAAAGTGAAAGATATAGTATTTCTTTGCGGATATTCTCGTACAGGAAAATCTTCAATTGCACAAATGCTTTATAAAAAATATGGGTACAATATTATAAAAATAGATGCTATTATAAATGCAGTAAATCAGTTATTAGACAATAAAATTGACAAACATAATTATGATGACAGGGTTAAAACAATTATTGTTAGTTTAATAAAAAACTTTTGGTCAGATATAAAAAATCGTGGTTATAAATATGTGTTTGATACTTGTTCTATCAATGTCCAAACGGCAAACGAACTAAAAGATTTGCTTATGCAATTTAATTTTGATATAATATTTTTAATAAATACAGCACAAGCAGATAATATTATGGCAAAAATAAGGAAAACGGAAAAGCCTTATGATTGGACTAAACAAATAGATGACAATAAACTTTATGAATTCTGTAAAAACTGTCAAAGGGAGTCAAAGGAAATTAAGTTGGAATGTGAGAAATTAAAGATCAAATATATCGATGTTTGTGACAGCGATTTATTAGACCTGTTTGAAAAGGTAGAGAAAATTATAAAATGAAAAAAGTATTAATTTCTGGTTATTTTGATCCATTACATAAAGGACATTTAGATTATATAAAACAGTCCAAAGAACTTGGAGATTATTTGGTCGTTGCTGTAAATTCTGATGAAAGTGCCATAAGAAAAAAGGGACATTATTTTATGCCTGTAGAAGACAGAATAAAGATAATAAAGGCACTAAAAAATGTTGACGAAGTTATAAAAGCGATTGATAAAGATGATAGTGTTGCAGAAACCATAAAATTTGTAAAGCCTAATATTTTTGCTAAGGGCGGAGATCGTAATATATCCAACTTACCTATTAAGGAAATTGAAGCGTGTAAGGAAGTTGGGGCAGAAATTGTTACAGGTCTTGGAGAAAAAATTGAATCAAGTTCTCACCTTATTGAACGAGAAAATTTTTTTAAGGACAAAAATATAAGGTGCGACTTGCATGTTCATTCAAATTGTTCTGATGGTGGGCTAGACGCAAAATCTTTAATTGAAAAAGCCAAACAAAACGAAATTAAAATTCTTTCTATTACCGATCATAATAATATTGATATATACAGACAACTACAAAGTGTTGATTGTACTGGATTGCTGATAATAAATGGCTTTGAGTGTGATGTTGAGTTCAATGGAAAAAATTTGCATATTTTAATGTATGGTTTTAATCCTGACAATAATTATGTCAATCAATTTTTTGAAAATTTCCGCAAAGATGATATAAAAAATTTTGAAGAAATGATTGATAAAGTATGTCAAAATTATGGCTTAAAAATATCTAGAGAAGATATAGCATATTTTGAAAAAGAAAATTGCTATTTTGATAAGGTAAGATTAAACAATTTTCTGACTCAGTTAAAACTGGCAAATTCTCCAAAAGATGCTTATTATCAATTCACAAAAGATATCTTGGATAAGCAAAGAAGAAGTGTACCTGCCAATGACCTATTTACCCTTGCAAAGCAATGTGGCGCTGTTACAATTTTGGCGCATCCTATGAAATATGTTGACAATGATTTTGATTTAGACAATCTTAAAGAGTTAATGCTTGAATTAAATAAAATAGGCCTAGATGGAATTGAAGTTTTTAATAACCGACAAACTTTAGAAAATCAAGAAGAATTGTATAAATTTGCAATAAATCACAACATGGAATATAGTGCTGGAAGTGATATGCATAGCAAAATAGGTTTGCAGGAAAAGAAAGAAATGGGGAAAATCCTTGGGCAAAATATAACTTTAAAAATGTTTAGTCCAGCCTTAATAAAAGTTTTTGAATCAAAATATAAAAATAAATAAATTAAAATAAAAGTTAAAATTTGAAAAAAGTTCGACAAAATGTCTAACTTTTTTATTATACAAAAAAGAATTGCTATCAGCAATTCTGCATTTTGGTTGGAATGAGTGGACTATGGTCTACCGACCCCCACCTTATCAGGTAAAGAATACTGCCTATTTAGGTGGAAACCCTATATATTAAAGTGCTTTAAATTAAAGCATTTTTTTATTATTTAAAAATAATTGCAACAGTT
>CAMMNR010000058.1 GCA_946498265.1 uncultured Clostridium sp.
TGTAAATAAAATACTAATAAACATAGATATTAAAAAAATTTAATCTTTATTACTGGAATTTTAATTAAATCATTGACAAATTATGTAAATGCATTTATAATGTAATTGTATTTTTATTCAATTTTTTATATTCTTTATCAATCCAATTATCAAAATAGAATAAGGAGGTCTTTGTTGAAACTTAATAAAATTATATTTGCTATTTTTATAGCTGTTTTTATGATTTTTATATCATTTTTTTCAAATTGTGTTTTTTCAAAATATGTTATTGATTCACAAAATCTAGTTGCAAAAATTAATATCGACAGATGTTTACCAGAAATTCAATTAATAAATATTGAAAATTCCAATAGAAATTATGAAAGTTATGCTAATAAAAATCATGTAATAACACTAAAATTTAAAGTTACTGAAAAAAATATTTTAATTAATAATTTTAATTCAAATTACATTAAATTCATGTTGGATGAAACATTTATCTCTCCAAGTTCTGTGAAGATTAATTTATTATCACATATTAATGATGAAATGATTTATACCATTACTTTATCAGGAATTAGTGGAAATGGCATTCTAAAAATTTATTTTCCTGAAGGAATTATTGAAGACCAGTCAAATCAGAAATCAAAAGAAGATATTTTTAATACTAACATCAAAATTGATAATGTTTCACCAGTTACCATATTTAAGGAAAGTCTTTTATCTAATGGTAAGTCTTTAGCCAGAATTTCTTGTAATGAAACTATTAGACCAATAAATGGTTGGAGTATATCAACTAATAGTCTCGAGTTATCTAAAGAGTTTAGTAATATCATTTATTATCCTATTACTATAACTGATTTTGCTCAAAATTCTTCTATTGCATATGTCGATATTAAAAATGCTGATTTTATAAAGTTAAATTATGGTATATTCTATGATAGTAATAAATTAGATTTAGTATCTGCTAGTGATATTTCTGGTAAAAGTATTATTTTATCAAATTCCATTCATAAAGTTGAAACTCTGCTTATAAATTATGAAAATTCTTCAAATCCTTATTTATTGCAAGGTAAGGCTTTCGTCTACACTCACTGGGGTAATGGTGCTCGAGCTGTTTGTAAATATTCTGAAAATCGTTTTTATCATGGATATAATCCTACTGAAACTGAATGGAGGGATAATTCTTCAAATATTACTTGTCGTATTAATAAAATAAATTATCTACAATTTGGTGGTTGTGGATTGAATTATAAAAATGCTACTGCTACAAATGTTAAAAATCCTATTCCTGAAAATATTGCTTCTCAATATTTATATGGAATTTCTGCTGTTGCATTTTCTTTAAAAGATTATTCTGAATATTCTGTTGTTTATCAAGCTTATGTAAAAGATGTTGGCTGGTTAGCTTGCGCTAGTGATGGTCAAGAATTATTTTATGCTTATGCTAAACCAATAAGTGCTTTTCGTATGAATTTGGTTCCAAAATCTGAAAAACAATATTTAATTGATTTTTGGAATAAAGATATTGGAACTAATAATATATAATAGCTAATAAAAGGTAGAAAATTTTCTACCTTTTATCTTGTATTTAATTCTTAAAAGAAATGTCTCAGAAAGAAACGTCCCTAATGAGACATTAATTCTAAATTTGCTTGTCTTTTTATTTTGTTTGTAGTTGTTTTAATTAATGGTTCTTCTGAAATTTTCATTCCTCTTATAGCTTTATATTTTGGCATTATTTTATTTATCTCCTTAATTTTATCTAATAAGACTTTGTGAATTTCTTCGTCTGTTTCTGCTTTATAAGCTTCCTTCATTGTATCTCTATCGAATATAATTTTTACATTTATTTTTATATCTTCTTTATCATCAGATTGTTGTTTTCCAAAAATAAATGACTCTTTTACTCCCTCTATTTTATTTACTAAAGCTTCCATTTCTTCTGGAAAGATATTTTTACCATTTTTTAAAACGATTACACTTTTCTTTCTTCCACAAATAAATATATAACCATCTTCATCTATTTTAGCTAAATCTCCTGTATGGAACCATCCATCTTCCATAACTTCTTTTGTTGCTTTTTCATCTTGATAATATCCAAGCATGATATTTGGTCCTTTTACAGTAAGTTCTCCCATTCCTTCTTCATTTGCATCATCAATTCTTGCTTTTACATGAGGAAGTGGTTTTCCTATTGAACCTACTCTAAAGTTTTCATCTGTTTCTACTCCTATTACTGGAGAAGTTTCAGTTAATCCATATCCTTGACATAAGTTAATTCCCCAGTCTCTGAATGCATATTCTACTTCTTTATCTAATGCTGCTGCTCCACTAACAAATAGTTTTATATTTCCACCAAATATATTATGAATGTCTTTAAATATTTCTTTCTTTTCTGCCATTGATTTATCTCTATTTTCTTCCATTAATTTTTTAACCGCTTCTAATTTTCCTTGTTTCTCAAGATTTTTTAGAATTGTTTTATACATACTTTCATAAATTGCTGGAACAAATGAAGCAAAAGTAATTCTATATTCATTTAAATTCTCTACAATATGTCTTATTCCTTCACAGAATGATCTTTCTGCTCCTATGTATAATGAATATAGCATTCCTACAGTACATTCAAAAACATGATGCAATGGTAAAAATGATAGTATTTTATCGCTTGAATCTATTGTAAGTACAGATGCAAAATCCATTACATTTGATACCAAATTTTTATGTGATAAAGCAACTACTTTAGATTTTGACGTAGTTCCAGATGTAAATAACATTATATTCATTTCTTCTGGATTTATCTTTGAGTCTAAAAATTCTCTGTTACCTTCTTCTATTAGTTTTTTTCCTTTTTCTATTAATTCTTTTTCTGAATAGATTCCTTCATCATGTATGTCTGTATCCATTGATATTAAATGTTTTAATTTGTTCTTTTCACTAAATCTTATTGTTTTAATTCTTTCTTCATATTTTTTAGAGTAAAAAATTGCTTCAACATCAGATCTTTCTATCAGTTCTTCTAGTTCATTATCTGGAAGTGATCTGTCTAATGGAACTACTATCCCTGTACCGCATACAACTGATAAATATGCTAATTCCCATTCATATCTATTTTCCCCGATAACTGCTATTCTTTTTCCCTTTAGTCCTAAACTAATTAATGCTGTACCTAAACAATTTATCATATCTCTTATTTCTTTATGTGTATATGTTTTGTATTTTCCTTCTCCTATCTTTATTTTATAACCTGGTCTATCTCCATATAGTTTTCCTGTTTTTTCTAACATATCTTTTAAATCTGTTACTTCTATAACGTTCTTCATTTTTTTATATCATCCTTTCTAAAATCTTCTGTTTTGAAAAAATTATAATATTTTTTACTTTTCTTTTATTATTTTTTAATCTTACACATTATACTACTTTTTAATTTTAGTATCAATAAACTGACCAGGTATTATTATACTTTTACTCCTAGTAAGCTAATTATTTCTATTGCTTGAAATTGGTTTATTGTTGCCCCTTTTATATCTTCAATGGATACAACAATTCCTTCAATTATACTATCTGATTTCCACTAAAATATTTTTTAGATTCTTCTGTATACAATTTTTTTCTATTTTTTAAGTCATTATCATCTGAATGATACAAAACTAAATTTTTTATATTTAAGCTTTCTGCTATTTGTGATGCTGTTTTCACTGTTGAGTGCATTTTTTCATATGGTTTGTATATATCTGCTTCTGAATCTAAGCACATTGCTTCATGTAATAGCCAGTCTGCATTTTCTACTTCATCTCTTAATTTTTCATCAAATGTTTCATCACCCAAAAATACAAATGTCTTTCCGTTTTCTAATGTTGTTTTAAAGCCAAATTGTCTATCTTTTTTTGCATGTACATCTAAAAATTTAATATTATAATTTAGTATTTGTATGTTTTCTTTATCTTCTACAATATGAAAGATAATTCTATCGTCAATTAGTTTAGTGAATTTTGTTGGCAAAACTTCAAACATTATTTTTCTAATTGTACCCTCCAATTCTTTATGCATGTATACATTAAGATTTCCTTCATAATTATTATTACTGAAAAATTTTTGTGAATATCTTATAATCCAAAACATTCCTAATATGTGATCTGTATGTTTATGTGATAGAATTATATTATGTATTTTTCTAAAATCTATATTTGCATCTCTTAATTGTTTTATTATTTGTAAGCCTCCTCCAGTATCTACTATTTTAATATATATTTTAAGGCGTTCAAATTGAACGCCGCATTGGTTATGGCTTAATAACATTTTCCATATTTTTTGCTTCTTTTAAAATTGTTCTTCCTATCTCTCTTACTTCTTCTTTCGATAGGTCTACCACCCTAGATAGTGTTACAGAAAAACTATCTCTTCTTGTATTTACAACGCAGTAACCAACCAAAGAAGAAGAAAGATTTGATGAGTATATAATTATTAAATCAAAACTGTAAATTCCTTCATCAATTTATGCTACTTTTATTCCTGTATCTACAACATCTCTTACAAATGGATTTCATACATAATCAGTATCATGATTGTAAATACAAAAAAGTAGTATCACCCAGAAACCTCCATATATTAATACAATAGATAATATTACCTTAAATATTAGTTTAAAATCTTCCCACATATTCCTTAACATATTCCATGCTCCTCCAATCTATTTTTCTTTTGTAATATTTTGTCAAATTTTAATATATTTTATCATTTGTTCTTATTCTCTGCAATATGTTTTTATAATATACTCAACTTGTTCGCTTGATAATCTATTATTTATTTTTGCTAAACCAAAAAGTGTTATTATATCTTTCCATTTCATACTTTTACAATGTCCTTGAGCTGCTTCTTCTATATTCTACAATTTCTTGAAATATATAAAAAAGGAGATTTTTGTATGGATTTATCACAGGCAGTTAGAATAAGAATATCAAATTTAATAGAAGAAAAAAATATAAATGTTTCAAAACTTAGTAAACTTGCAGGAATCTCACGTTCAACATTATCTACATTTTTAGCAGGTAAAAGAAAGATAATTAGACTTGATATGATAGAATATATATGTGAAAACTTGAATACGAAATTAAAAGATTTTTTGATGATGAGATATTTGATAATATAGAAATGGAAGATGAAAGTTATACACTATAAATATATTTTTTAATTTTCCATATAATTTTTTAATTTTATATAATAAATTAAACCTAGTAATTTTCTACTAGGTTTCTTTTTCTTAATAATACTACAATTTTACATTTACGGCAAACCCACCGTATAAAGTAATATATATTGTTCGTATTATCACTAGATGGCTGGGCATTATTACCCATATTTGAACATTTTGTGTTCGCATAATGCTTATTTGGCTGGGCTGGTAAGATTCGAACTTACGCATGCCAGAGTCAAAGTCTGGTGCCTTACCGCTTGGCTACAGCCCAATGTTAAATTAAATGGGGTGGAAGATGGGACTCGAACCCACGGTCTCCAGTGCCACAAACTGGCGCGTTAACCAGCTACGCTACATCCACCGTTATTTTTCATGTTTATTTCTAAACACATTTATTATTTTACCCTATTTGCACCCCATTTGTCAACTATTTTACAATTTTTTATATCATTTTTTTATATTATTTTTAATTTATATCTTTAATACTTATATATTTTACCAAAATCCATAAAATTATTCTAAAGTTTAATAACTTGAATCTAACCCATATTGTGAATACATCCATGACATATAATCAAATGGTGTTAAAGTTTCTGGTAATCCATAATCCACTCCATAAGTTTCTACTCTTATTGAAGTAATCTTTGGTGGATTAACTGGTGTACTTACTTCTGCATTTTCATCAGTAGTTCCATCTTCTGATTCTGCTGCTTTTACTTCTACATTTTCTATTTGATGTACCACATCTAATCCTTCTATTACTTTACCAAATGATGTATAATATCCATTTAATGAAGAGCTTTCTTTTGTCATTATAAAGAATTGAGAACTTCCAGAATTATATGATTCTTCTGCTAATGCTGATGAATATGAGGTATAATCTGATCTTGCCATTGCAAGTACACCTTCTTCAAATTTTAAATTATTATCTACTCCATTTGCAAAGAATTCTCCTTTTATTGTATATTCTGTATCTTCTCCTCCATCTTTTAAGTCTGCAATTTTCGCAGAACCTGACCCATCACCATTTGGGTCTCCACCTTGTATCATAAAGTCTTTTACTATTCTATGGAATGTTAAACCATCATAAAATCCTCTATTTGCAAGTGTTACAAAGTTTGCTACTGTTTCTGGTGCTAGATCTGGATATAATTCCATTTTTATTGTTCCAAAATTTTCTACTTCCATTGTTGCTATTGGATTTTTTACCTCCATTGTAGCTTTTTGATAATATCCATATGCAACTACTCCTATTAATACTATTACTAAAATTAAAGCTATTATCCATATAATGTTTTTTACTTTTTTCATTTTCTTTATCATCCTTCCTTTTAAATAATATTGTCAAATACAAATTGTTCTTGCATTCTTTTTAATGATTGTTTTATTGTTCTAGCTCTTACTTCTCCTATACCGTCAACTTCGTCTAAACTTTCAATGTCTGCGGCTAATATATGTTGAAATGACTTAAATGCTCCTACTAAGTTTTCAACAATGTTTGATGGCATTCTTGGTACTTTACTTAGTATTCGGTATCCTTTTGTATATACACCAACTTCATCATAATTGTCAAAATTTTCATATCCTAGTAAATTTGCTATTACCGATTCTTTTAGCAAATCTTCTGTTTTTAGCTCTTGCAGGCTTTCTATTACTTTCTCTGGTGTCCTTCTTTTTCTTCCTGCTACTATATAGTCTTTAATAATAAGTTCTTCTTCTTTTTCTAGTCCACCTATCAATTCTTCAAGTTGCATTCTTACTAATCTACCATCATTTCCTAATTCATATATCTGTCTTTGCATTTCTTCAACTATTTTCATTACCATTTCTGCTCTTTGTATTGCGACAATAACATTTTGTAATGTAACTATATCATTAAATTCATATTCATTCAATATGTTTAATTTATTATCAAAAACTTTTTTATACCTTTCTAAGGTTTGTATTGCTTGATTTGCTTTATTCAATACTACATCTGTATCTTCTAATATGTACCTATCTTCTCCTTTAAATATTGTTATTATATTTCTTCTTTGTGAAATACTAATTACTAATTCTCCTGTTTGCTTAGCTGTTCTTTCTGCTGTTCTATGTCTTGTTCCGTGTTTCTAATGTGGATATTTCATAAGATGGTATTAATTGTGCATTTGCATATAGTATTTTCTTTAAATCTCCACTTAATACAATTGCTCCATCCATTTTTGCAAGTTCATATAATTTTGAAGATGTATAATCTTCATTTATTACAAATCCTCCATCTACAACTTCTTTTATTACTTCACTATTATCTGTAATTAATAGTAAAGCTCCTGTTTTTGCTCTTAATATATTCTCTAAGCCATCTCTAATAGGTGTGCCTGGAGCTATTAATTTTAGAATTGATGTTATATTATCTTCTTTTCCTTTTCTCAAAATTATTCTCCTTTCACTTGAAGTTATTTTATACCTATTTTTTTCATAGCTTCATTTATATTCTTGACTCCTATTATATCTAATTTATAATTTTCTTTCAAGACTTTTTTGTTACTTTCTGGAATTATACAAGTTTTAAATCCTAATTTTTCTGCTTCTTTTAGTCTTTTTTCAATAAAATTTATTCTTCTAACTTCTCCTGTTAATCCAACTTCTCCCATTATAACCATATCTTTTGGGATAGGTATGTTTTTAAAAATTGATGCTGTAACCATCATTATTCCTAAATCTATAGCAGGTTCATTAATTTTTAATCCTCCTACTACATTTAAATATACATCATCATTTCCTAATGGTAGATTGGCTTTTTTTTCTAAAACAGCAATTAATAATGTTAATCTGTTAAAATCTATTCCATTTGCAGTTCTTCTTGGAAATCCATAAATTGTTTTAGTTGTTAAAGCCTGTAACTCTACTAAAATCGACCTTGTTCCTTCCATAGCTGAAACAATGCATGATCCAGCTGGGTTATCTTCTCTTTCTGAAATTAATATGTCAGAAGGATTTAGAATCTCGCACATTCCTTCTTCTTTCATTTCAAACATACCTATTTCATTTGTAGAACCAAATCTATTTTTAACACCTCTTAATATTCTATAAGAAAAATATCTTTCTCCTTCTAAGTATAGGACTGTATCCACCATATGTTCCAAAACTCTAGGTCCAGCTATATTTCCTTCTTTAGTAACATGTCCGATTATTATAGTTGTAATTGCTCTTGATTTGCACACTCTCATAACTTGTGATGTAATTTCTCTTACTTGACTAACACTTCCTGCAGCTGCTGTTATCTCATCAGAATACATTGTTTGGATTGAATCAATAATAACTAATTTTGGATTTATATCAATTATCGCTTGATTAACAATATCTATATCAGTTTCGCCCAAAAATAATATATCTTCATTATTGATGTTAAGTCTGTCAGCTCTTAACTTAATCTGTTCAGCAGACTCCTCCCCTGAAACATATAAAACTTTTCCTTCACCTTTTACCTTATCACAAATTTGCAAAATTAAAGTAGACTTACCAATCCCAGGTTCTCCTCCTAGTAAAATCAATGAACCATTTACCAGTCCACCCCCTAATACTCTATCTAACTCACCAAAACCTGTTGAAGTTCTTACTGTTTCTTTAGCTTCATATGAATTAAGTTTTTGAGGTTTATTATTTATATTTTCTTTTAACTTTGTATTTATATTTTTAGAATCTACTACTTTTTGCTCATAAAAAGTATTCCAACTGTTACAAGCTGGACACTTTCCTAACCATTTGCTAGACTCATTTCCACATTCACTACAAACAAATACTGTTTTTGATTTTGCCATTTTGTCGCATTGGGGACGTTTCTTTTTGAGACATTTTGTCTCATCAGGGACGTTTCCTTTTGAGACTTTTTATTTTGCTATATCTCCCCCATTTTCCTCCTTTTATTTTAATACTTTTATTATATTATTATTTCATTACTCTTTCAAGCATTTTTTTGTTAATTCCTAAAACTCTTGATAATTGTACTTTTGTGATGCCTCTAATTTCTTTCAATTGTTTTAATTTTTCATTTCTTATTTTTGCATTATATTTTCGTATATCTCTTACATCTTCTATTTCCAATAGCTTTTCTATCTTCTCTTTTAATTCATTATCTGTTAATTTTTGAATCATTTCATACTCTATGTCGTCATTCAATCTTTCTTCTTTATACCTATGAAAAAATACAAAGTTTTTTATTGCTTCTTGTTTCGTATTACCAAACATAGATAAAATAAGTTTCGAATTTATAATTTTATCGGTATAAATATATTCTTGATAACTACTCCATTTATATTTATCAGTATTTGCTATTTTTGCTTTTGTTGGATTTTGATGAATATATCTAACTACTTCTAATAAGTATTTTTTGTTTTCAATACTTTTACTTAAAAATCTGTTTTGAAATAAATGACCTACTTTTTCATATTTCTTAGAAAAATAACTTGAATATGCTATTGAAATGCTTTGCATTATTTTGGAAATTTTATTTTCTTTATCATAAATAACTAAATGTACATGATTAGTCATTAAACAATATGCATATAAGTCATATTGATATTTTTCTTTTGCTTTAACAACTTCATTTATGAATTTTACATAATCTTGTTTATCAAAAAATATATCTTG
>CAMMNR010000059.1 GCA_946498265.1 uncultured Clostridium sp.
TTCATAAAATGCTGAGTAAATAAAGTGTGCCAAAATAGCCCGTCCCCTTTGGCACATTAGCTCAGTCCCCAAATTCCCTACAGGTACGTTTTTTTGGCTTATGCTGTTTCTTTTTCAGTTCCTTTTGCCATTTCTCTTTTTTTCTTTACTGTTGGCTTATGTTCTTTTCTTTTTTCATTTATAATTATTTCTGGTTCTTTATTTTCTGTAATTGTTTCTTTTTTAATTATACATTTTTCTATATTTGGATTTGATGGTATTTCAAACATTATATCTCTCATTATTTCTTCAATAATTGAACGAAGACCTCTTGCTCCTGTTTTTCTTTCTATTGCTTTATCAACTATCGCTCCAAGTGCTTCTGGTTCAAATACTAATTCTACTCCATCTATTTCAAATAATTTTTGATACTGTTTTACTAAAGAATTTTTAGGTTCTACTAATATTTTTATTAATGCATCTCTATCCAAATCTTTTAAAGTTGCAACTATTGGCAATCTTCCTATAAATTCAGGTATTAAACCAAATTTTAATAAATCTTGTGGTAATAATTCTTTAAATATTTCATATTTGTCCATTTCCTTATTACTTTTTATTTGAGTTCCAAATCCTATAGATTTTTCTCCTGTTCTGTCTTTTATTATATTTTCTAAGCCTTCAAATGCTCCTCCACAAATTATTAAGATGTTCTCTGTATTTATTTGAATTAACTCTTGGTTTGGATGCTTTCTTCCTCCTTGTGGCGGTACTGATGCTACTGTTCCTTCTATAATCTTTAATAGTGCTTGCTGTACACCTTCTCCACTTACATCTCTAGTTATTGATGGGTTTTCTGATTTTCTTGATATTTTATCTATTTCATCTATATATATTATTCCTTTTTCTGCTTTTTCTATATCTCCATCTGCTGCTTGGATTAGTTTTAATAGAATATTTTCGACATCTTCTCCTACATATCCAGCTTCTGTAAGTGTTGTTGCATCTGCTATTGCAAATGGAACATCTAATATTTTGGCTAATGTTCTTGCAAGTAAAGTTTTTCCACATCCTGTTGGTCCTAATAGTAAAATATTACTTTTTTGAATTTCTATATCTCCTTTTTCTGCATTTTCTTCATGAGCTATTCTTTTATAATGATTATATACTGCTACTGATAACGTTTTTTTAGCTTCTTCTTGACCTATTACATAATCATCTAATACTTTTTTTATTTCTTTAGGACTTGGTATATTATTTAATTCATTTAATGTATATCCTGCTTTTTCATCATCATACATTTCTGCATCTATTATACTAACGCAAAGATCTACACATTCATCACAAATATATACTCCTGGTCCTGCTATTATTTTTCTTACGTTTTCTTGTGCCTTACCACAAAAAGAACATCTTACACTTTTTGGTATATCATTTCTTGCCATTTTTCTCTCCTTTCGATGGCTTCACTACATTCTTTTATCCATAATTCCATCTATTAATCCATATTTTAATGCTTCTTCAGCAGTCATGTAATTATCTCTTTCAGTGTCTTTTTGGATTGTTTCTACTGTTTGACCTGTTCTTTCACTTAAAAATTTATTTAATTTTTCTCTTGTTTTTACTAAGTGGTCTGCATGTATTTTAATTTCTGTTGCTTGACCTGATAGTCCTCCACCACCAATTAATGGTTGATGTATTAAAATTTCCGCATTTGGAGTAGCATATCTTTTTCCTTTTTCTCCTGCTGCCAATAATGCTGCTCCCATACTAGCTGCCATCCCTATACATATTGTTGATACAGGACATTTTATATAATTCATAGTGTCTATAATTCCCATTCCATCTGTTATTGATCCTCCTGGTGAATTAATATATAATGATATTTCTTTGTCTGGATCCTCTGATTCTAAGAATAATAATTGTGCTATTACTAAACTTGATGTTGTTGGATTTACATCTTCTCCTAAAAATATAATTCTATCTTTTAATAATCTTGAGAAAATATCATATGATCTTTCTCCTTTACTTGTTTGTTCTATAACATATGGTACTAAACTATTTTTTTCTAACATAATAACCTCCATTCGAGCCAATTTATGCTCTAATAAATTTTATTTAAATTGCCTTTTATTAGCAATTTAATTTATATTTTTCTACTTTTTATATATTACACTTTTCACATTAAAAATCCAAAAAGTTGGGATTAAAATTTTACTTATAATTTTACACCCCAACCTTTCTATTTGATAAAATTTATTTTATTTTTGCATTTTTTACTAAAAATTCTATAGCTTTTTCTGATTTTATTCCTTCTTTTATGTAATTTCTTACATTTTCATTTTTCATAAATGATTCATCATTTTCTCTGCCATAGTTTTTAGCCATTTCTTTTAGTTTTTCATCTATTTCTTCATCATTTGCTTCTATTTTTTCAGCTTTTATAACTGCTTCTAATGCTAATCTTGATTTTATTCCTTCAATTGCTTGAGGTTCATATTCTTTTTTCATTTCATCACGAGTTTTGCCTAACATGTTTAAGTATTGTTCTAATTTTATACCTTGATAAGAAATTCTTTGTTCAAAGTCTTTTAACATATTTTCTGTTTCTGTTTCTATCATTCCTAATGGAATTTCAACTTCCATATTCTCAACAATAGCTTTTATTACTGCATCTTCAGTTTCATATTTTTCTTTATCTTTATTTTGCTTTTCTTGTTTTTTCTTGATATCTTCTTTTAATTCTTTTAATGTATCAAATTCACTAACATCTTTAGCAAATTCATCATCAAGTTCTGGTAATTCTTTTCTTTTTATTTCATGAACTTTAACTTTAAATGTTGCATCTTTTCCAGCTAAATCTTTTGAAAAATATTCATCTGGGAATTTTACATTTATATCTTTTTCTTCATCAATTTTCATACCAATTATTTGATCTTCAAATCCTGGAATAAAAGTATTACTTCCTATTGTTAGCTCATGACCTTCTGCTTTTCCACCTTCAAAAGCTTTTCCATCAACAAATCCTTCAAAATCTATTGTTGCTGTATCTCCACTTTCTACTGGTCTATCTTCAACTGTTATCATTCTTGCATTATGTTCTTGCATATGTCCTAGTTCATGTTCAATATCTTCGTCTGTTACATTATACTCAATTTTTTTAATTTCTATACCTTTATATTTTCCAAGTTTTGCTTCAGGTTTTGTTTGCATTACTGCTGTAAATATTAGGTCTTGTCCCTTTCCTATTTGTGTAACTTCTATATCTGGTCTACTTACAACTTCTAAATTATTTTCTTTTACTGCTTCTTCCATTGCATCTGGTGCAACTTCATTAAAAGCATCTTCATAAAAGATTTCTTTTCCATAGTATTTTTCTACTATGTTCATTGGTGCTTTACCTTTTCTAAATCCTGGAATATTAAAATATTTTGCACTTTTAAAATATACTTTTTTAATTGCTTCGTCAAATTTAGAAGCTTCTACCGTTAATTCTAATTTTACTTCATTTGCATTGTCTGTTTTTTCTACTTTACAATTCATTTAATTCAATCCTTTCTTTCATTTTTCATATAGCTTATTTATTATATCATAAATTTCTTATATTGCAAGGAATTTTTATAAATTTTCAAAAAATACTTGTTTTTTGTTTGCTTTTGTGTTAAACTTGTTAATAGTCAATTTATTTAAGATATTTAGGAGGTGCAATTTAGAAATGGCAAAATGTGAAATATGTGAAAAATCAATTAGTCATGGAAATAAACTTAGCATTACTCGTTCTCATATAAGTAAAAGAACTTCTAGAACTTGGAAACCAAATTTAAGAAGTGTTAAAGCAATCGTTGACGGAGAAACAAAAAGAATTCATGTATGTGCTAAATGTTTAAAAAATGGTAAAGTTAAAAGAGCATAAGCTCTTTTTTTTGTTATCTAATCTTTTATTCTAAATATTAACTTCACAAAACCTCTTAAAAATTTTGGAACTTTTTTTACTACTATAGTCATATGTATCCCTCCTTCTAATTTAGCATGCTAGCCACATCAAGCCTACACATACTACGGCTACTCCTATTAGAAATAGCCATCCTGTTACAGGAAGTAATAGAACTAGCAGAATTCCTAAACCTAAACCTATCAAACATACAGCTAATGTCTTTTTTAATAATCTAAACATTCTATTACCTCCTTTTTTTATATATTATATTGTTTTTTATTTTTATTTGTTCCATTTTATGTTGATTTTATTTTTTGCTTTTCATTACTCTCTTTTGACACTTCCACAAAATTGTAATTTTTGAATATTTGTGCTATTATGGATATGAAATAAATTTAAATATAATAAGGAATGGTATTAAATATGAAAAAAGAAAATGCGCTAAAAATCGTTAATAATCTAAAAAAAGCTTATCCTGATGCGACTTGTAGTCTAGATTTTGAAACACCTTTTCAATTAGTAGTTGCAGTTATGCTTTCTGCTCAATGTACAGATGAAAGAGTAAATAAAACAACACCTGCTTTGTTTAAAAGATGTAAAACCATTAATGATTTTGCTAATATTGATATTACTGAATTAGAAAACATTATCCATCCTTGTGGGTTTTATAAAAATAAAGCTAAAAATATAAAATTATGTGCTAAACAGGTTTTGGAAAATTTTAATGGTGTTGTCCCTAATACTATGGATGAATTACTTACTTTAGCAGGTGTTGGCAGAAAAAGCGCTAATGTTATTCTTTTAGAAGTTTTTGGTATTGCAACTGGAATTGCTGTTGATACTCATGCTAAAAGAATTTCTAATTTAACAGGTCTTTCTAAACAAAAAGAACCTACAAAGATTGAACAAGATTTGATTAAATTTTTCCCAAAAGATACTTTAAAAGATATTAACCATTTATTGGTATGGCATGGTAGAAATACATGTATTGCTAGAAAACCTAAATGTGAAACTTGTTGTATAAAAGATTTTTGTGAACACTATTTATCTAATAATAGCTAAAATTCACAGCAATAAGTAATCTCCTGATATTCAAAATTATAAACAACTTTTAATATATTTATTGACAAAAAATTAATTAAGTTATATATTTTTGTATATATTAATTAAATAAAAATACAAAGGAGGTTCTTATGATTAAGAAAAATTTAAAGGTTATAATATCTTTTATCTTAATTTTATGTGCTTTAGCTTTACCTATAGTAAATGCTGCTGAAGAAAATCAAGAAGCAACACCAATTTCTACTGAAACCACTAATGAAAATGGTGAAGCAAATGATACTACAACAGGAACTGAAGAAGCTGAGCAAACGGATGTTGAAAATACTGAAAATACAACAACTACAGAAGAGAATTTTAAACAAGGAGATGTCTACCTTACTGGAGCAGATGTGACCATAGATTATATTGTAGATGGTAATTTATTTATTGTAGCAAATAATGTTACTATTTCATCTCAAATAGGTGGAGATGCTTTCATATTTGCTAATTCTGTTACTGTAACTGAAACAGGTTATGTATTTAGTAATTTATTTACTACAGCAGCCAATGTGGATATTAAAGGTGTAGCTTATGATTTATATGCTATGTCTGATACAATTAATATTACTGGATATATATATAGAGATATAAAAGTATCATGTAATACTTTAAATATGAATGGAACTATTGGTAGAAATGCATTTGTAGATTGTTCAAATATAAACTTTGCACAACAAAGTGCTGATGTATCTGAAGATAATTCTACTACAATAGCTTCTCAAGGTATTATTTCTGGTGATTTAAATTACACAGCTAAAGAAGAAATTTCAATTCCTGATGGAGCAGTAGAAGGAACTGTTAATTTTAATAAAGAAGAAATTTTATCTTCTAATAATATACAAGCATACTTATTATCTTTAGGAAGTTTCCTTGTACTAACTATAGTAATTTGGTTACTAATTTTATGGCTTGCACCTAAATTTAACGAAAAAGCTTCTAATCTAGCAACTAAAAAAATATTGCCAGTTATTGGATTAGGAATATTAACACCAATATTACTTTTAGTGGTTTCTATAATTTTATTACTTATTAATATAACTGCTAGTGTTGCTGCTTTAATGTTTATATTATTGCTAGCATTGCTTATAGTAAGTAAATCTATTTTTGTAATTGTTGCAAATAATTTAATTTGTAATAAATTGAAAATAGAAAAAACTATAGGAATATTTGGAATTTTAATTGTTTCTTCTATAGTAGTCTGGGCATTAGGATTAATTCCTTATGTTGGAACTCTAATTTCAATAATAGCTGTAGTACTTGGTTTAGGAGTTTTAGTTTCTAGCATTATATTAAAAGATAATAAAGAAAAAAATACAACTAAAAAACAAGAAAAATAATATTTTTCACCCATTATTTCATAATGAAATAATGGGTGTTTTGCCTCTTTATTTGCATTTGCTTATTTAAAATGTTATAATACACCAAATAAATATTTCATAAAAGGATTGATATTATGGATAACCGAATTGATAAAATTAATTATTATTTAGATATTGCTGAAGCAGTTTCTCAAAGGAGTACATGTTTAAGAAAACACATTGGTTGTGTTATTGTAAATCATGATGAAATTATTTCTACTGGATATAGTGGTGCTCCCAGAGGAAGAGAAAATTGTATTGATTTAGGATATTGTTGTAAGAAAAAGTTTTTTCCAGATGTTAGACATGCTGGTTATGATGCTTGTCGTTCTGTTCATGCTGAACAAAATGCTTTAATTAGTGCAAGACGACAGGATATGATTGGAGCTACTTTATATCTTACAGTTTATAATCCTAATAAAAATGAATATGAGAGTGATGCTAATTGTTGTCAAATGTGTAGAAAAATGATTATTAATGCTGGAATTGAAAAAGTTGTTGTTAGACAAAAAAATAAAAATGAATATATTATTATAGATGTACAAGATTGGATTGACAATGATGATTTATTAGAAGGAAAAATAACTTATTAATGCCAAAGGAGGGACGGTTCTTGATATGCATTTTTGCACAATTTGGGACGGTCCTCACCATTTGGTATAAGTGCTCCACCCATCATATATATTATATTTTTCGCTATCCCAACACTTTACATACTGTAAATAAATCAATGCTTACAGTTGTACCATTGATTTAATTAACAGTATGTATTGTGTCGGTCCCCACGAAACCCGCTTAAAATATAATATATATGATGGGTGGAGCACTTATACCAAATGGTGAGGACCGTCCCAAATTGTGCAAAAATGCATATCAAGAACCGTCCCCCCTTTGGCAAAAATCACATATCTAACCTAAAGCTACATCCAATATCATCATTAAGACAAAACCTATCGCAACTCCAATTGTTCCAATATCACTATGTTCTCCAACCTGAGCTTCTGGTATTAATTCTTCAACTACTACATATATCATAGCACCTGCCGCAAATGACAATATATAAGGTAATATTGGAACTACTAAACCAGTCAATAAAATTGTAATTATTGCTGCTATTGGTTCAACTATTCCAGATAACGTGCCATATAAAAAAGCCTTACCTTTTGACATTCCTTCTGCCCTTAATGGCATTGAAATTATAGCTCCTTCAGGAAAATTTTGTATTGCAATACCTATTGCCAATGCTAATGCACCAGCAAATGACATGCTAATATTTCCTACTAACATTCCAGCAAATACAACACCTACAGCCATTCCTTCTGGTATATTATGTATTGTAACTGCTAAAACTAACATCGTAGAATTTTTTAATTTTGCTTTTATTCCTTCTGGTTTTTCACTATTCAAATGTAAATGCGGTATTATCTTATCCAATATTAATAAGAATATAATTCCTAATAAAAAACCTATAGTTGCTGGTAACCAAGCTATTTTTCCTTGTTCTTCAGCCATATCCAATGATGGTATTATTAAAGACCATATAGATGCTGCAATCATCACTCCTGCGGCAAAACCTAACAACAATTTTTGTACTTTGGTATTCATTTGATTTTTCATAAAAAATACCATTCCAGCACCTAAAGTTGTTCCTAAAAAAGGAATTAAAAGTCCTATTAATGTTTCCATATTTTTTATCATCTCTTTCTTTTCTTAAGTCACATTCAAAAATTTATTTTTCATTTGCTTCTACTAATTTTTCTTCTATTTCATCTTCACAGCTTTTCATTGCTTCAAGAGTTTGATTTAATAATTCATCTAACTCCCAATCTAATTGCTCTGCACCTCTTCTTATTATATCTCTAGAACATCCGGCTGCAAACTTTTTATCCTTAAATTTTTTCTTTAAACTTGAAAGTTCCATATCTTTTGTGCTTTTTGAAGGTCTCATTTTAGCTGCAGCCCAAATGATACCAGTTAATTCATCTACTGCAAATAATATTTTTTCCATTAAATGTTCTGGTTTTACATCTGAACAAACTCCATATCCATGACTACAAATTGCTCTTATTAAATCATCATCCGCATTTATTTCTTTTAAAAGTTCTGGTGCTTTTTTGCAATGTTCCTCTGGGTATTTCTCAAAATCCACATCATGTAACAATCCGTCAAGTCCCCAAAATTTTTCATCATATCCATATTTTTTAGCAAAATATTCCATTACACTTTCTACTGTTAATGCATGCCTTATATGAAATTCTTCCTTATTATATTTTTTTAATAAATTAATTGCATCTTTTCTTTCCATTTCTTTTTCCTCCTTTTTACCATATACTATCTTATATTATTTCTCTATTTTTTTCAATATCTTACATGGATTTCCTACTGCCACTACATTTGAAGGAATATCTTTTGTAACTACACTGCCTGCACCTATTACTACATTAGATCCTATATTCACACCTGGTAAAACTGTTACATTACCACCTATCCATACATCATTTCCGACTGATATTGGTTTTGCATATTCTATACCTTTATTTCTTTGTCTAGCATCTAAAGGATGTCCTGCTGCATAAAAACCACAATTTGGTCCAATAAATACATTATCTCCAAATGTAACTTTTGCTGCATCTAATATTACTAAATTATGATTAGAATAAAAATTTTCTCCTATTTCGATATTATAACCATAATCACAATAAAAATTTGGCTCAATTAAAAATTGCTCCTTTGTTTTTCCTAGTATTGTTTTTAGTAATTCTTTTCTATTTTTTATTTCTGATTGATTTAAATTATTATATATTTGACATTTTTCTTTACATTTCATCCTTTCTACTAATAATTCTTCATCATAATTAGCATTATATAGCAATCCTTCTTTAGCTTTTTCTTTCTCCGTCATATTAAAAATCCTCCTACTTATATTTTATCTATATCATAAATATTTCAAATTATCAATAATTTTTGTGCCAAGAGGGACGGGTTATTTTGGCACACCTTAATATATTAAATTATAATTAAATATTTTTAATATAAAAGTGTGCCAAAATAACCCGTCCCTCTTGGCACTTTTTATCTTATATTCCTAATGACTTCAATTCTTCATTTCTTTTTACTTTATTTGTTGTTGTTTTTATAAGTGGTTCTTTTGTTAATATCATATTTTTTATATATTTGTATTGTGGTAATGTTTTATTCACTCCTTTTATTTTCTCCCATATTATTTTTTTCAATTCATCAATATTTATATTAGGATATTTTTCTTTAACTATTTCATCATTATATACAACTTTTACTGAAACTTTTACATCATTTTTGTCATTATTTATTGGCATTCCATATACAAAA
>CAMMNR010000060.1 GCA_946498265.1 uncultured Clostridium sp.
ACTAAAAATAGGGAAAAAAAGCCCCGTCCCCATTTTCCCTATCTCCGACCCCAAAATCCCTACAGGTCCATCCCCATTTTCCCCAATTTTAGGGATTGAAGGAACGTCCCCTTTGTGATATAATGATGCAAGAGGAATAAAAATGAGAAATAATTTACCAATACCAATAACAAAAAACAATAAAATATCGAAAAAAATAAAAAAAACAATAGCAAAAACAGGAAAAATAGCAGGATATTCATTAGCACTTCTAGGAATTACTGCTGTAGGAGTAACTATGCCAATTTTAGCATTACCAGCTGTGGTAGGAGTAGCATATACAGGGCAGAAGTTACTAAATAATACAATGTATAAATCGCATAAAGATTTAGCTCTTATAACAAAAGAGGGCAAAAATAGTACAAAGATATACCAAGACCCATTTAGGATAGATATTTTGAAAACAGTTAGTAAGTTAACAGATGTAGAAAAAGCAGGATTTCTACAAATGCAAACTATATTAGGTATAGGAAGATTAGATAACTTAGATAAAAAAGGTTACAAAAAGCAATATGAAACAGATACTCATGGAATTGTAAGAAAAACTTTAAAAGATTTATGTAAGTTAGGATATATACAAAATTATAAGGAAGAATATATAAAACAGTCAAGTTTGATATTTCCTAAACTTGCATTTGGAAATGTAAAATCATTAAGAGAAAAAAAGAATTTATATAATGTAAGATTTGAATTAGGAGAGAAAAAATTAGATATAGAAGATGAAAAACTAAGAAGAACTTTTCCATTAATTTTTAATAAGAAAAATGGCATATTATCAAAATATGGTTATTCTATTGAAATGAAAAAAGCAAGTCCTACTCAAATACAACAGAAGGAATATGCTAAGAAAATTTTAGGGGAAATAAAGCAAACTGAAGAAGAGAGGAATATAAATAATGAAAAAAATGTTGATAATAATTTTCGTTCTGACGATAATTCTAATAGGAATGATAGTCTACAGAAGTAGGTCAGTAAGTAACCCTGAACAAGTGACAATTAATGAGATTGAAAATATAGAAACCTATATTTCAGATATATATATGTGGAAAGAAATAACAAATGAAGCATTGCCAATATTTGATAATATAAATAATGCAAATGAGTTATGGATATGGGAAGTAGTAAAAAAGAATTTAGAAGAATTTGAATTAGATTATCAACAAATACAAGATAAAGGCAAAGAAATATTTGGAGAAGATTTTAAAAAGGAATTTCCCAAAGAAGGCTCACAGAGTTTTGAATATAATGGAGAAACACAAAAATACTATCCAACAGAAACAAATTTAGATAACAAAGAAGATAGATTTTTGTTAAATACTATAGAAAAAACAGATGAAGGATATAAAGTTGAAATAATAGAATATATAGAAGACTACTCAAAAGTAATTGAAGGGGAAAATATAATAATTATAGAAAATCTAAATCAAGAGCAAATAGGGCAAGTATCTGAGCAGGATAGTGAGCAAAATATACAAGATATAGTAAAAAGAAATATTGATAAATTTTCAAAAAAGCAAATTTATTTAAAACAACAAGATGATAAATTATATGTAGAAAAAGTAGAAAACTAAATAAATTTATAGTTACAAAAGGAATGGTAGAAAAAATGGAAGAATTACTAGAAAATTGCAATATATGTCCACATAAATGTAATATAAACAGGAATAAAGGAAAAATAGGCAGATGTAAAGCAACTAACAAGATAAAAGTTGCTTTATATTCTGTCCATAATTTTGAGGAGCCATGTATTAGTGGAGAAAAAGGTTCAGGAACTGTATTCTTTTCAAATTGCAATTTGAATTGTATATATTGTCAAAATTATGAAATAAGTCAACAAGGAAGAGGAAAAGAAATATCAATAGAAGAACTCTCAGATATATTTATAGAACAACAAAAAAGAAATGTAGAAAACATTAATTTAGTTACACCAACAAGCTATGCACCACAAATAATTGAAGCAATAAAAATTGCTAGAAAAAAAGGTTTAAATATCCCAATTGTATATAACACAAATGGATACGAAAATGTTGAAACTATAAAAATGCTTGATGGATATGTAGATATATATTTACCCGATTTAAAATATTATTATAATGACATAGCTAAAAAATATTCAAAAATAGACAACTATTTTGAAATAGCTACAAAAGCAATAAAAGAAATGAAAAAACAGATAGGAAAAACGGTGATAGATGAAAATGGAATAATGAAAAAAGGTATAATTATAAGACATCTAGTTTTACCTAATAATATAGAAAATAGTAAAAAAATATTAAAATGGATAAGAGAAAATATGAATAATGATACATATATAAGTGTAATGGCACAGTATTTTCCAACATACAAAGCAAAAGAAGATTTAGAATTAAATAGAAAATTGACAAAACAAGAATGGAGAGAAATAGAAGAATATATAGAAAAATTAGGTATAGAAAATGGATTTATTCAAGAATTGGGAGAGCATGAAGAAGAGTATGTGCCAAAGTGGGAATTTTAAAATTAAATTAATTTTTATTAAATTATAATAAAACTAACAAAATAAATACACAAAGACTGAATAATGTCAAATTTTGTCGAACTATTTTAGTTGAATTATGTCAAAAACAATGATATAATTCGACTAATTTTTAATTCAAAAATTTATTCATCTGAAATTCGTCAGAAAAAATCAAAAAAAACATTGACAAACACGTACTACACGTAGTAAAATTAAAAGGAAGTGATAAATTGACATTTAAGGAATTAGAAAAGATTTTGAAAAAAGATGGTTGGTATTTATATGATACAGTTGGCTCTCATTTTCAATATAAACATAAAGATAAAAAGGGAAAAATAACAATTCCCAGACATTGTAAAGATATAAAAAAGGGAACATTACATTCGATTCTAAAACAAGCGGATATAAAAAATAAATGCGAAAGGAGATAAAAAGAATGAAATTAGTTTATCCAGCACGTTTTTATAAAGAAAAAGAAGGAGGATATAGTGTAGAAGTACCAGATTTAAGAGGATGTATAACACAAGCAGATACATTAGAAGAGGCTATAGAGATGGCAGAAGATGCAGCGTTGGGATGGATATTAACAGCAATAGAAGATGATGAAGAACTTCCAGTTGCTTCTAAAATTGAAGATATAAAATTACAAAATAAGAATGAGTTTGTAAGTTTGCTACTTTTAGATATTGATAAATATACTGAAAAATATGGAAATAGAAAATCAGTAAAAAAGACATTAACAATACCTACATGGCTAAATCATAGAGCAGAAAAAATAGGAGTAAACTTTTCAAAAACATTACAAGAAGCTTTATTAAATAAAATTATAAAATATCAAAGAAAATAAATTTATTACTTGTAATTTGTCTAAAAATAGTATATATTGTAAAAGTAAATTTTATTTAAGAAAGGGAGAATAAGGATGAGAATAGTTGAACCGTGGATTAAAGTTGAAAAAATTGATGGTAAAAAAATAATGAAAATGATAGAGAGAGCATGTAGAACTTGTTATCGTTCAGAAGGAAAAATTACAGAAGACAGTTATAAAAGATTGTTAACTAATTGTATAACAAGTGGGCATGAATCAGTTTTAGAACATGAAAAAGTTACGGTTAGAATATATAGTGATGTAGGGTCATATAAAGATTTAACAAGACATAGATTTGCAAGTTTTTCAGTAGAATCAACAAGATATTGTAGTTATGATAAAGATAAATATGGAAATGAAATAGCATTTATGAATCCAATATACATAGAAGATACAAAAATGTATGAAATATGGAAAAATACAATGCAAGAAGTAGAAAATGCATATATAAAAATGAAAGAATTGGGTGCTACAACAGATATGTGTAGAGAATTGTTACCACATTCAACAGCTGGAGAATATACAATGACAGCTAATATAAGAGAATGGAAACATATACTTAGTTTAAGAACAACAAAACATGTGCATCCATCTATTAGACAAGTATTAATACCACTATTAAAATATTTTAAGGAAGAAATGCCAGAGATTTTTAAGGATATAAAATATGATACAGATTTTAATCCTAAATATTATGCAAAACTAATTATTGAGGAAGAGGTTTAATATAAATTTGATAGATTTACATATACATAGTAAATATTCTGATGGAAGTTTTTCTGTGATAGAGATATTAAAAGAAGCAGAAAGAAGAAAGTTAGATTATATTTCAATTACTGATCATGATTGTATAGATGCTTATAATGAAATCAAAAATATTAGCATTTCTAATTATTATAGTGGTAAGATAATAACAGGATGTGAATTTAAATGCTTTTTAAATGAATATAAAATACCAATAGAAATATTAGGATATAACATAAAAACAGAAAAGTTAAAAAATTATTTTTATAACAGTAATATAATGAAAGTCCAGTCAAAATATTTAGAAATATTAAAATTAAAAGCTAAAGAAATAGGTTTGATTTATAATAATGATTTAAAGCTTACAGAAAAACATTGTTACGCGTCTGCAGTTTTTCAAGATGAAATATTAAAATATCCAGAGAATAAAGAGATATTAAAAAATAATAATATTTCAGTATTTCCAAATTTTTATAGAGCTGAACAATGTAATAAAAATAGTATATTTTATATTAATGAATATGAAGATTTAATAAGTATTAAAAAAGTATTAGAAGAAATACATAATGCAGATGGATTAGCATTTGTAGCACATCCATATATATACCCAGTAAATGATATAGAAAGTATGATAGAAACTATAGTTAAAAGATATAATATAGATGGTATTGAATGTTATTATTCTACATTTACAGATGAACAAATTAAAACTATGGTTGGATATGCTAAAAAGTATAATTTGAATATATCAGGAGGAACAGACTTTCATGGAAGACATAAGCCAGATATACAACTAGGTATAGGAAAAGGTAATTTGAAAATAGAAAAAAAAGTAATATCAAGTTGGATAAATAAAATAATTACATAATAGAAGGAGAAGAAAACAATGTTAAGCATAATAGTAGCAAAAGCAAAAAATAATATAATAGGAAAAGAAAACAAACTAATATGGCATTTGCCAGAGGACTTAAAACACTTTAAAGAACTAACAACAGGACACACAATTATAATGGGAAGAAAAACATTTGAATCATTAGGAAGAGTACTACCAAACAGAAAACATGTAGTATTTAGTCAAAATCCAGACTTTAAAGTAGATGACGAAAATGTAGAAATAGTACATTCAATGTTACAGATACAAGAATATATAGAAAATGAAGAAGAAAATTTTGTAATAGGTGGAGCAATGATATATAATTTATTAATGCCATATGTTACAAAAATGTATGTAACTCAAATAAACAAAGACTTCGAAGGAGATACATTCTTTCCAAGAATTGATGAAAATGTTTGGAAAGAAGTCTCAAGAGAAAAAGGTTTAAAAAATGAAGAAAATAATTTAGATTATGAATTTATCACATATGAGAGAGCTTAACAGGGGACGTTCCTTCAATCCCTAAAATTCGGGAAAATGGGGACGGACCTGTAGGGAATTTGAATTAAAACAAAGCTTTTGGTTAAACTAAATTTACCAAACAAGAAGAAGGAGAGAGAAAATGTTTAAACCAAAGGCTATTTATTATGAAAAAGACATATTAAATTATGAACTAGGTAAACAATTAATGGAAAAATATAAAGAAATACCAAAAGTAGAAATTGAAAATCATAACAACATAGAAGAGATGAGAAAAAAAGAAAATAAAGATTTTCCAGATATGAAAAGAAATCTGATAATAGGAACTAGAAAAACACACAAGTTTGTAGAAAATCATAAAACATCTGATTATCTAGTCCCATATACATCATCAGGATGTACAGCTTCTTGTATGTATTGTTATTTAGTTTGCAATTATAACAAATGTGCATATTTAAGATTATTTGTAAACAGAGAGCAAATGATGGATAAAATAATAAAAACAGCCAATAAATCTGAAAAAGAATTGACATTTGAAATTGGTAGTAATAGTGATTTAATATTAGAAAATACGATTACAAATAATTTACCTTGGACAATAGAGAATTTTAGAAATAGTGAAAAAGGTTTTTTAACATTTCCTACTAAATTTGATATGGTAGATGACATATTAAATATAAATCATGACGGAAGAGTTACAATTAGAATGAGTGTTAACCCAGAAGAAATAATAAATAAAGTAGAATTTGGAACTTCAAGATTAAAAGGTAGGATTGAAGCAATAAACAAACTAAAAGAAGCGGGATATAAAATAGGAATATTAATAGCTCCAGTAATTTTAGTAGAAAATTGGAAAAAATTATACACAGAACTAATACAGCAATTAAATGAACAACTTTCTGAAAAAGTAAAAAAAGATACATTTTTTGAAATTATATTTATGACATATAGTTTTGTCCATACTAAAATTAATGAAGAAGCATTTCCAAATGCTATTAATTTATATAACAAAGAAATAATGACAGGTAGAGGAAAAGGAAAATATATGTATAAAAATGATATAAGAAAAGATGGAGAAGAATTTTTAAGAGAACAAATGAAAAAATATTTTCCAAATAATAAAATCGAATATATAGTTTAGGAAATACTGATGAGAGTTCCTAATTTACTGAATAAAAAAATTTCGTCATAATACTTGAAAATTTAATAAATATGTAGTAAAATAAGGTATATTAAAAATAATATACCTTTTACTTAGCTAAGCTTATGCACCTAAACTTGGCTCAGTTAAAGGAAAAAAGAAATTTAGGAGGTGTATTGAAATGACAAAAGAAAGAAAACAAGAAATCATTAATACATATAAAAGAGATGAAAATGATACTGGTTCACCAGAAGTTCAAATAGCTCTTTTAACAGAAAGAATTAATGAATTAACAGAACATTTAAAAATCCATAAAAAAGACAATCATTCAAGAAGAGGTCTTTTAAAAATGGTAGGAAAAAGAAGAAACTTATTAAACTATGTTGCAAAAAAAGACATTGAAAGATATAGAACAATAGTTGAAAAATTAGGATTAAGAAAATAATTTTTATATTTTAAAAAATATATTCTAAGAATTGAATTTTAAATTTTAAAATGTAAAAAGAAATCAGTGTACAGAAGCCCCATGTTTTATTAGCAGGGGCTTTTGTAAAGAAATAATTAAATAAGTTTAATATAGGTAAAGTAGCTTGTATAATGTATTAGAAATTAAACATAATATATTATAGAGGTTACAATCTAATTAAACTTATTTAATAAAAAAATTGGATGTTAGCGAAATTAAAGATTTCTACTAAAAAACCAATTTTAAAAATAGGTGCAAAATTAGATGTAAAGGAGAATGAAAATATGTTAAAAACTTATGAAACAGAATTAGCAGGAAGAAAGCTTGTCTTAGAAACAGGCAAAATGGCAGGACTAGCAAATGGAAGTGTATTGGTCAGATATGGAGATACATGTGTATTAGTAAATGTAACAGCATCAAAAGAACCAAGAGAAGGAATTGATTTTTTTCCATTATCAGTAGATTTTGAAGAAAAATTATATTCAGTTGGAAAAATACCAGGAAGTTTTGTGAAAAGGGAAGGAAAACCAAGTGATAAAGCAATATTAACAGCAAGAGCGATAGATAGACCGTTAAGACCATTATTTCCAAAAGATTTCAGAAATGACGTAGTAGTTGTTGCGACAGTACTTTGTGTAGAACAAGACAACTCTCCAGAAGTAGCAGCAATGATAGGGGCAGCAGCAGCATTAGCAATATCTGATATACCATTTGGAGGACCTACAGCAGCTGTAAATGTTGGATTAATAGATGGAAAAATAATAATAAATCCAACAGAAGAACAAAGAGAAAAATCAGACTTAACATTAACAGTTGCAGCAACAGAGAAAAAAATAACAATGATAGAAGCAGGAGCAAATGAAATTTCAAATGATGTGATGTTAAAAGCAATAAAAGAAGCACATAAAGAAATAAAGAAAATATGTAAATTTATAAAGAAAATACAAAAAGAAATAGGAAAACCAAAATTTGAATATAAATCATTTGAAGTTAATAAAGATATATATGAATTTATAGAAAATAATTTCAAAGAAGAAATGAAAGAAAAAGTTCAAGAAGCAGACAAAGAAACTAGGGACAAAAATATTGATGAAATAACAGAAAAAATAAATAATGCATGTATAGAAAAATTTGGAGAAGAATTTATAGAAGAAAACAAGGCAGATGTAGGAGAAGCAATATATAAATTAGAGAAAAAATGTGTAAGAGAAATGATATTTGTAGAACATAAAAGAGTAGATGGAAGAAAACTTGATGAAATAAGACCACTATCATGTGAAGTAGGAATACTTCCAAGAACACATGGAAGTGCATTATTTACAAGAGGACAAACACAAGTATTATCAGTAGCAACATTAGGAATGATTAGTGAAGAACAAACATTAGACGGAATAGACACACAAGAATCAAAAAGATATATGCATCATTATAATTTCCCAAGTTACAGTGTAGGAGAAGCAAGACCATCACGTGGTCCAGGAAGAAGAGAAATAGGACATGGAGCATTAGCAGAAAAAGCAATAGTTCCAGTACTACCATCAAAAGAAGAATTCCCATACGCAATAAGAGTAGTATCAGAAGTATTATCATCAAATGGTTCAACATCACAAGCAAGTATATGTGGAAGCACACTATCATTAATGGATGCAGGTGTACCAATAAAAAGACCAGTAGCAGGGATTTCAACAGGATTAGTAACAAATCCAGATGATGACAAAGACTATGTAATGTTAGTAGACATTCAGGGATTAGAAGACTTCTTTGGAGATATGGACTTTAAAGTTGGTGGAACAGAAAAAGGAATAACAGCTATTCAAGTTGATATAAAATGTGATGGATTAACATATGATATTATAAAAGAAGCATTTGAAAAGACACAGATAGCAAGAAAACATATTTTAGAAGATGTAATGAATCCAGTAATAAGCAAACCAAGAGAAGAAATATCAAAATATGCACCAAGAATAGTAAGTACAAAAATAAAAGTTGAAAAAATAAAAGATGTAATAGGACCTGGTGGAAAAATGATAAATAAAATCATAGACGAAACAGGTGTAAAAATAGATATAGAAGAAGATGGACAAGTATTAATATATTCTTCAGACAATGAAAAAGCTAATCAAGCATTAGAAATGATAGAAGATATAGTAAGAGAAGTTGAAGTTGGTGGGATTTATTATGGTGAAGTAGTAAGAATAATGAATTTCGGAGCATTTATAGATCTAGGATGTGCTGGAAAAGAAGGATTACTACACATATCTAAAATATCAAAAGAAAGAATAAAAAATATAGAAGATGTACTTCATGTAGGAGACAAAGTTACAGTAAAAGTAACAGATATAGATGACCAAGGAAGAATAAACCTAACAATGAGAGATTTATAATAGGGGACGTTCCTTCAATCCCTAAAATTCGGGATAAGGGGACGGACCTGTAGGG
>CAMMNR010000061.1 GCA_946498265.1 uncultured Clostridium sp.
TAACACCTTGGAATCCTTTTCCTTTTGTTGTTCCTTGAACATCTATTTTTTCTCCAACTTCAAAAACATCTGCTTTTATTTCGTCTCCAACTTTATAGTTTTCAACACTTTCTAATTTAAATTCTCTAAGATGTTTTTTGTTAGCTAATTTTGCTTTTGCAAAATGTCCTGCTTCTGGTTTGTTGATGTGTTTATCTTTTACATCTCCAAATCCTAATTGAACCGCATTGTATCCATCTGTTTCAACTGTTTTTACTTGTGCTACAATACATGGTCCAGCTTCTATAACTGTTACTGGTATAACATTTCCTTTTTCATCAAAAATTTGTGTCATACCTATTTTTCTTCCGATTATTCCTTTTTTCATTTTCCTTCTTTCCTCCTAACTATTGGCTGAATATCATATATAAACTTCGTCTTGCATTGTCAAACTTCATAAAAATATATTTTTGCCGTACACAAGTACTACCTCAAATATTTTTATTTGTTTTCCTAGCAATACTCGTTTCTAAACGTTAATTTTATAAATTTTAAACTTAAATTCAGCTTGGTTTTGATGATTTTATAATGTGTGGAACTCTTTTTCCACTGGTAAATTCTTTTAGGATAATAACTTCCCTTAACCTTCAACTAGTAATCATCGTTTCTAGTTGTTTTTAATATTTTATAATTTAATTTCTATATCAACACCAGCTGGTAATTCTAATTTCATTAAACTATCAACTGTTTTTTGTGTTGGGTAAAGAATATCAATAACTCTTTTATGTGTTCTCATTTCAAATTGTTCTCTTGAATCTTTATATTTGTGTGGAGAACGTAAAATTGTTACTATTTCTTTTTGTGTTGGTAATGGAATAGGACCTGATACCTTTGCTCCTGTTTTTTTAGCAGTATCTACTATCTTTTCAGCAGACTGTTCTAAAATTACATGGTCATAAGCTTTTAGTCTTATTCTTATTTTTTCACTTGTTGCAACTTGATTTGCCATTGTAATTTTTCCCTCCTTCTTTTTTTCTAATGACAGGGGACACACCTTTTACATACTGGTCTTTTCTATCGGGTAAAAGGAATGTCCCCTCCCCTTATTATCTAGTGATGACCTTTTTGTATGGTTTTCTCCTGTTTTTTTGATAATTACCGTGGCAAGTTAGAACGCACTCTGGTGTTTTGTTTTTTACCTATATAAAAGCCCAAAATATGCATGATAATTCTGGGATAAGTGCTATTTCAATAAACTTACCGCCTGGTCTTTGCCATGACATACTCCACTAAAGTTCCCTCCACCCTTTATTTCCGTAAGGATGTAGCCACATTTAGCTTCAACGCTTAATTCATGCTCATACATTATACATTGTTTTCCTTGTTCTGTCAACAGTTTTGGCAAAAAAAGTTAGAAAGTGTGCCAAAGGGGACGGGCTATTTTGGCACACTTCATATAATAAATGTATTTAAGTTTATAAAATGTTGAGTAAGTAAAGTGTGCCAAAATAGCCCGTCCCCTTTGGCACACAATTCCTTTCTACTTTATTATCTTATCTATAGAATCCTTTCTCATCTTTTTTATAAGTTCACAACTTTTATTTAATTTTTCCTGTTCTCTTTCATCCAAATCCAATTCTACTAAATCTCTAACTCCATTTTTATTTATAATAGCTGGAACTCCTATATATACATCGCTTTGATTATATTGATTTTCCAAATATGTTGACACTGTTAATATAGAATTTTCATCATCAAGTATTGCTCTAACAAGTCTATTTAATGCCATACCTATTCCATAATATGTTGCTTTTTTCTTTTCTATTATTTCATACGCTGCATTTACTACTCCTTGATGAATTTTTTGCAAATCTTCCATTGGATGATGATTGTCTTTCATTACATCTGTTACTTTTTTGCATCCAATATATGCATGTTTCCATGGCACAAATGAAGAATCTCCATGTTCTCCCATTATATATGCATGTATATTTTTACTTGATATTTTGAAATAATCAGCCATTAAATAACGTAATCTCGCTGTATCTAAAACAGTTCCTGAACCTATTACTTTATTTTTTGGTAATCCTGACGTTTTCCACACTACATATGCCATAATATCTACTGGATTGCTAGCTACAATTATCACTCCATTAAATCCACTTGCCATTATATCTTTTGTTATTTGCTTCATAATTTTTGCATTTACTTCTGCCAATTCTAATCGAGTTTGCCCTGGTTTTTGTGCAACTCCCGCTGTAATTACTACAATTTGTGCATCTTTACATTCTGAATAATCTCCTGCTTTTATTATCATTTTTTGTGGAGCATATGGTAATCCATGTGATAAATCCATTTCTTCTCCTTTAATTTTATTTTGATCAATATCTACTAATACAAGTTCATTTATTCCTCCTCTATTCAACATAGAATATGCCATACTCATTCCAACAAATCCTGCTCCTACTAAAACTATTTTTCCTTTCTTCATACTATTCATACCTCCTAAACTATAATATATTTTTAAAGTCTCTTTAACCCTTAATTATTATATCACTTATTTATTAAGTTTAAAAGTTTTATTTTACTTTTCTTGTAAACTGTGATATAATTGTCAAAAATTATGTAAGGAGTTGTATTTTATGAGTTCAAATTCAGATAATATTACTACCTTAGCTGAGAATAAAGTTTTAATATTGTATATTTTATATCTGTTAGATAAAGATATTAGACAAGATGATTTATTTAAAATTATCTCATCTATTAATGATATTAATTATTTTTATTTTAAACAAATTATAACTGATTTAATAGATTCAAAGCTAGTAGGTATGTACACAAAAGAAGAAGAACAAGTAATAGAAATAACTACTGAAGGAAAAAACGCTTACCTTCTTACAAAAGATGTTTTACCAGGAATTTTAAAACTTAAAGCTGATAATGTATTTCAAAGGGAATTTTCTTCTATAGAAGATGAATCTTCTATTATTGCTGAATTTATCCCTAAAAATGAAAATGAATATACTGTAAAATGCAAAATTGTAGAAAATAATGAAACTATATTTGAGGTAAAAACCTTTGCTGGTTCCAGAGATAGGGCTAAACAAATTGTTGACAATTGGAATAAAAATGCAAGTAGTATCTATCCTAAAATTTTGAATATGTTATTAGATAAGAAAGAATAGGGAATTTTGGGACGGTTTTTTTACCTATTGTTGCCAAAGGGGACGGGCTATTTTGGCACACTTCATATAAATACATTTAAGTTTATAAAATATTGAATAAGTAAAGTGTGCCAAAATAGCCCGTCCCCTTTGGCAACAATAGGTAAAAAAACCGTCCCAAAATTTCCTATCTTACTATACATATAATTGAAAAAATCAAAACTTTCACTATAACCCCAAAAAACAAGTTATAATTTACACATTTTATTCCTATATTATTAATATAATCAAAACCTTTTACTATTTTATTTATCTCTTCATCATCAGAAATTTTCTTTTCTTCCATATATTCCTTTGCTAAATATCTAGCTTTAATCATTGCATCATTTTCTAAAAACACTCTTACCGAATAATATACTAAACCTAACAATAGCAATATAGTTAAAAACATTAATTTAAAAGGTAATATTTTTAATATTGCTAATATAGATATTATAATAAAATAAATCAAATATATATTTGTAAAGACAAAATTAAAAATTAATAGTTTTCTATCTTGTATCGAATGTAAACATTCATGTGCAATAGTTTGTATTCTAGTATAGCTTTTACTGATATCTGCTATTGATATTTTATTTGTTACCGCTATATATAAGCTTGCTTCTGTATCTTTATTTTCTTCTATCTTTACATCTTGATTATTTAATTTTTTTAAATATTCTTTGCAGATTTCTATATTGCTAGGATATTTTTTTGATATCTCATCTAATTCCTTATTTTCTGCTATTTTTTCTATTTTTCTTATATTATATCCAAATAAATACTTTAAAATTAGCACTAATATTATTGAAACTATTGATATTATTATAAACTCCATTTTTTATCACATTCCCTTCTTAGGCATAAATTTCGTTGAAAAAGAATTAAACTTTGGCTAGGAAAACAAATTTGAAATAATTATTTTCACATAAACACGCCAAATAACTAATTAATTATATTAAATCAATTAGTTATCTTATTTTAAAAAGTTTATAATAATCCTATTTTTTACCACAATTTAAATTTTAAAGTCTATTATTTCATAACATCTCTTATTGCTTCTCCAATTATTTTGTTTACATCAGCAATAACTATATTAAACTTTGTTTCAGCTTCAAAGTATCTTTTTGCTTCATTATCTTCTATCAGTTCTACATATAAATCTTGCATTTTTTTCATTTTTTCTTCGTCATTTTTTCCTGTTTGCATAGCTGTTAATTGCGTATCATATCTTACTTTTTCAAATTCTGATATTTTTTTCTTTAGCTCGTGATTCAAATTCAAAGCATCTTTTGCCATTTTATAATTAACATATTCTTCTGATTGCTTTATTTCACTAGCCAATCTATTTGCAGTATCATAAATATTCATTTTGAATCATTCTCCCTTCTTTGTGTGCCAAAATAGCCCGTCCCTCTTGGCACACTATTCAATACTACTTCCAAATGTCACTTCAGCATCTATTGGACATATATTTACAAATGTATTTCCATCATTTACTTGAATTTCATTTCCATTCATGTCTTTATATACTGTTTGTGCATCTCTCTCAGTTTTTTCGCATTGAATTTTAATCGCCTTTCCATTTGTTATATAATATCCATCAAATGTTCCTATATTTTTTAGCCCTTGTCTTCCTTTGTTTTCTGAGTCTGTTAATGTGTAATTATCACAGAAAGTTATTATTATGTTTTTAGTTGTTATTGCTTCTCCTGAATCCCAATCTGTTTGAGCTTCGTCTCTTGCAAATCTTTTATATACTTTATTTTCTGCATCATATACATATTCTACTACTTGTAAGTCTGAATGTGGTATTGTTATATTAGTTGCTTCTTGTCCTTCTTCTAAATTCACTTCGTCTGTTACATAATTTAATACACTTTCTTGTGTTGATACAGTTTTGTATTTTTTATTTTTTGCTGATTGTAATAAATTTTCTGTACTTGTAACTGCATTATGTGGTGCATATTTGTCTTTTACTCTCCAGAATGTTGTTCCATCTTCTGAAATCCCATTTATGTCATCAATACTATATCTCTTTATATCTGTTTGAGCTTGTGGACTTTGTCCGAAATGTACATATATTGCATCATTTTCCATTGCATAATCTATAAAGTAATGTCTTGCACTTCTTACTGGTCCTATTTTTTCTAAGTCCACTCCTTTAAATAGTGCCATTAGTCTTGTTTCTCCACCTTCTACGATTATTTCATATACCATATACGCTTGATTTAACCCTGCTTGTGGCCAAGCTAAATTGTGATTATCTATCATTACTGCTATTGGTCTGTCATTTCCTTTAAATATTTGTACTTCTTTTTCTTCTACTTCTGCAATTATTTTCTCTTCTTCCTCATTTGCAACTGGTTGTACACTATTTTCTTTATCTTTTGTTATTTTATATGCCAGTACTACTCCTGCTATTATAACTAATATTACTAATATCACTATCAGTATTTTTACTCCACCTTTTTCCATTAAAAACTTCCTTTCTCTCAAAATATGTGGTAATTAACTATTATTAAAATTAGATATGGTTATAAATTTAATGTTTATTATTTAACATTTACCTTTCTATTTTCAAAGCTTGTAATATTTTTTCTTCTTTTGGTCTCATCTTAATCTTGTCCTCTTCTCTTATATGATCATATCCCATAAGATGATAAAAACCATGTACTACCATATAACTTAATTCTCTTTCAAAACTATGTCCATATTCTTCTGCTTGCTCTTCTACTCTTTTTATTGAAATTATAATATCTCCTAAAATATCTTCATATCCAAAGTCATTATTCGCTATTTTTTTATCTAATTCTTCTTTTTCAAACATAGGAAAAGAAAGCACGTCAGTTGGCTTATCTATATTCCTATATTCTTTATTAATTCTCTGAATATTTTCTGGATCTGTTAGAGTTATTGTTATAAATAATTTTGAATTTTCTAAATTTTCTTCTTTATAACATCGTTCTATTACTTTTTTTATTATTTCTTCATATTCATTATTTTCTTCTATATCTTTGTACACTATTTCTAACATCTATATTACTTCCTTAACTTTAACGTAGCTTCCTTCTGATTTATATGAATCTTTTATTTGTTTCATAGCTCCATAATCTACTAATTTTCTTTTATAATATTTTATAATTTTTGAATAATCAATTTTGCTTGAATGTAGTTTCTTTAAATCATCTTTTATAAATAGAATTTCTTTTTGTTTTACATATTCTATAAAGTCTGTTTCTTTTAATTTTAAAACTTCTTTATACTTATTCCAAAATTTTTTATATTCATCTTTTTGCTTTTGTGATTCCCAATATACTTTTGTAGATAATAATTTTACATTATAATCTTCCATTAAGTTGATTAACATTGAATATGCTCTTTCCCTTTTTGTTGCTATTTTTGTATCTTGTACTAATACTCTAGCATCTTTTAAAAGTTTTTCATAACATTGTTCTGCTACTATTAGTGGTAAACTATGTGTAAATAATTTTCTACTAACTCCTAATAATAACATATTTTTTTCTATGTTATCTTTTGCATCTAATTTTCCTACTGTATATGTTTCATATTTTTCATAATCTGAAACAACATTTTTTAAATTATCATCATTCTTGTTTTCTATTTTTAATGATAATATGTTTTGTATATATTCTTCTAATGTATAAAATATTTTTGTATATATCCAATCTTTTGTTGAATCATAAACATTTATTGTATCTGCTAATTTTATAGAATAATTTTTTAGTATTGATTTATATAAATTATCCATTTTATTAATATAAAATTGATTATATTTTTCCAAAAGTTTAACTTTTCCAGATACCTTTATTCCTTCATAATCAAGTTCTAATAAATATTTTTGTTTTCTATATTTATATTCTACATATTCGTTTTCTTTTAAACTTGTAACTTCATAATATCTTGATAATGCATTTTTTTCGAATTCTGAAGCTGTATTATTTTTTACTTTATTATATATAGAATTCATTACATATTTATCTAGTGCCTCTAAATATGCTTCATATGCTGAATCATATTTTTTTGATAATTCTTCATCATTATAATTACCATTTTCATTTTGATAATTTTCATATGCTTTTATTAAACTATTTCTTTTTATTGAAATTAACATTCCATTAATTCCTATTTTTGTAGGTATTAACATTTTTGTTAATGTACTTGTGATTTTATTAAAAAATGTTTTGTCTGCACCTGTAATTCTTAAGCTTCTTTCTTCCATACTTACCATCCCTTCAAAATACAATTTTTTCATTTGTCCCTATGTTTTCTAATACTTCATATGTGACGTAAACATCAACCCCATCTTCATTTTCATATGTATTGATATTTTTATTAACTATTTTATCTTTATCCTCAATTTCTTTGTCTAATTCCTCTTCTAGTTCTTGTATCCCTATGTTTTTTGCTTCTTCTAAACTGTATTTTTTTTGTACTTCTTCTACTTCTTTATTAGTAATTTTATTTATAGAAATTGGTAAATAAAAATCTGAAAATAATTTAAATTTATTCTCCGTCTCTATTGTATCATAAATTTCAAATTTTGAAAGAGTTTTATACAAATTTATTTTAAAATTATTAAATTTAATTTGATATTTTTCTTCAACATTCCCTGTTTCTTTTCTTTCCGTAGTATTGTATAGAATTTTTTTATGCTTAGTATACCATACTTTTGCTTCAATCTCTCCTTTTGCATGTACATATCTAATCCCTGTATATTTACCTTCCATCCATCCATTTATTAATACATCTCCTTGCTTTATTGTATCTCCTACTTTTACATTTGCAGTACCTGACTGTGCATTTATTTTAGTTATTATTCCTTCTTTGTCAGATACAATATTACAATATTCTTCTTCATTTATTATCTCTGGCTTTTCTTCTGCTTTTACCAATTTTACTATTGCATTTGTTCCTTTTAGCTCAATTCCCATCCATGCGATATCTTCTCTTTTTAATCTTATTTTATTTATGATTTCTTTTGTATCAATCTTTGATTTTAGTTTTCCTGTTTCTAATCCCGCTT
Source organism: uncultured Clostridium sp. (assembly GCA_946498265.1). Lineage (GTDB taxonomy): Bacteria > Bacillota > Clostridia > TANB77 > CAG-508 > CAG-269. The sequence goes on from CAMMNR010000061.1 coordinate 8,230, forward strand.
CTTTTAAGTCCTGTTCTATATTTTCTAATACATTGTTATTTTCTTCAGTAATTTCCACATTCCATACAAAATTTGAGGATAACATTATTAATGCTACTATTATTATTAATAATAAAATAAATATTTTTCTTTTTTTATATCTATGTAATAAAAAAGGTAATCCTTTTTTTCTTTCAATTTTCACTTTACATCTAGTTTTTTTAGCTATTTTACATATTTCTTTAAAATCTCGTACTCCTATATTGAATTCTAAATTTATTTCCTTATCTCTTTTTAAATTCCATATTGCTATTTTATTGTTTTTACATACATTTATAAATCTTTCAATATAATATCCTTCTATCGAGATTCTTAAATATCCAATTATATAATTTAAAATTATTTTTATAAACATATTATACCTCTTAATCTATCGTTCTCTCAATGTCAATACTTTCTATTTTTCCAGTAACTTTTATATCATCATCAGTCATATTCTCTAAATTTAATTCATAACCATTTATGCTTACTATTCCAATATGTGTATTAATTCTTACAAAAAACTCTTCATATTCTAATATTCCTTTAAAATTTTCAATAATCATTTCGTCAAATCCAGTTATTATTATTTTGGGAATGTTCGAATATACTTCTTTTGGTAATTCTAAAATTTTATCTAGTCTTTTTAGATTTTTTTTCTTCATATTTAATCTCATTCCTCTCTAAGACATTAATTTGGTTGGAAAGAATTAAATTTCAACCTTAACACCCTACCTATTTAAATTCATCTAGACTCTTAAACTCATATCCCATATTTTTTACTTCTTTTATTATTGAGTCTAATATATCTGTGTTTGTTTTTGAGTTTCCGTGTAATAACATTATTTCTCCATTATGAAGATTATCTAAAATCTTTTTCTTTGCTTTTTCTTCGTCTGGTTGATTGTCTTCGTTCCAATCTTCATATGCAAATGACCACATTACTGTTTTATATCCTAATGAATTTGTAATTTTTAGTGTTCTTTCACTGAATTCTCCTTTTGGTGGTCTTATGTATTTCATTTCATATCCGAATTTCTCTTTTATTGTTTGATGCAAATTCATTACTTCTTCATTTATTTCACTTTCTGCTAAGTCTGGCATACTTTTATGATTGACTGTATGATTTCCTAATTTTTTAATGTCTATTTTTTAGCGATTTTTTAACCGCTTCTATTAATTTATTTATATGCTCTTATTTC
>CAMMNR010000062.1 GCA_946498265.1 uncultured Clostridium sp.
CTGGATCTTCTATTGTTGTTATATTTATTTCTGGTCTATTTAAATAATCTATTATGCTGTACAAGCTCGTTGTTTTACCTTCTCCTGTAGGGGCTGCAACAATTGTTAAACTATTCTTTTTATTAATACTTCTTTTTAATTCTTCTTCATTTTTAGGAAATCCTAATTCAAATATGTTTTTTATATTTTCATTTTTCTTTAATAATCTTAAAACAAATTTTTCACCATTTACATTTGGTTGTGAAGAAACACGAATATTATAATCATCATACAATAATATCCTACCATCTTGTGACTCTTGTTTTTCTTGATGCATATTTGAAATAGCTTTCAATCTTCCAATAATTTGTTGTTGTTTTGATTTGTCTATTTTTGCAGCTGTAAATAATTCTCCATCTATTCTATACCTTATTCTTACATAAGTATCCATTGGTTCTATATGAATATCACTTGCTCTTCTATCTATTCCTGTTTTTATAATACTATCTACCAATGTGGTTGTTGAATCATTTCTACCTGCATTTGTTAGCCCTTCGTCTGATGTCCCTTCCATGGATTTTAGTATTCTATCTATATCACTCTCAAAAGTAATATAGCTTTCCATTATAAGACCTTTATTTAAAAATAGCAATTTGATTGTATCCATATTTCTGTCATTTACAGTATTTGCAAAACATACTTTTATTTTTCCTGCAGATACTTCAAATGGAATTACTTTATTCTTCTTTGCAATATCTAAAGACATATAGTCATTTAGCTTTACTTTTATATTTCTTGCATTCAATAATATTCCTTTTACACCTAAGATATCCCCTATTGCTTCTATCAATTTTTTAGGATCACATACATTTAAAATATATAATATATCTCCTATTTTTCTGTTTGGATGCTCTTTTTGATATTCTAATGCATTTTTAATATCTATTTCAGTAACTACTCCTTTTTTTACTAATTCCACCCCTATTGGTTGTCTTTTTCTAATATCCATATATAAACCCTCTTTCTTAAAATAATAATTATTTTTTTAATGTATATTTTATTGGATTGTTCATATTTTTAGCTTTAAAATTAACATTTACAATATCTTTTCCGTCTTCTACTTTATATTCAAAACTACAGTTTTCTACCCCTCTTGCTATTTTGACTTTATTTCTATATATACCCTTATTTTCTGATATATATGTATATTGAACTCCATTATCAAATACTATATAACTTGTATCAATTTTTCCTGTACTATCTGTTGTTGTTTTACAATCTAAAACTTTTATTTCTTTTTCATTTACTTCTTCTGAAAAAAATGAGTTAAATTTAGTATATTCTACCATTGGTTCAATATCTTCTGAAGATGTAGCTATATTATTATAAAAATATCCAGAAATTACTGCTATAATTCCTATAACTATAGTTAGTGCAATTACATAAATTATTAAGGATATTAAGGTTATACCTTTTTCACTTTTCATATTAACTTCCTTTCGTTTTTACAGTTGAAAGTTCTACTGTTTGTGTTTCATTATTAAATTTATAACTTATTGTTACTGTTATTGTTTTTACATAATCTTCTTTTTTATCTGGTCTTGTTAAAGCATAATCTTCAACTGTTATTGTTTTATAATATTCTGTATCTTCCATTACTCCTGATTCATTTTCTACTTGCACTGCACCTTCTTCTACTATATCAATATTTGAATTTCCCATCCCAAGATATTCTTCAAAATCTGAATTTTTTATTTTTTCTATTTCTGAAATCGCATAATATGTTGCTTGTGATTTTCTTTCTAATTCTTGTGATGAATTGTTATATTGAAAGAATAACACGGCTAATATTGATACAAATATGAATATTAATATTATGGCTATAGAGACATCTATAGCAGTAAATCCTTTTTCTGATTTCATTTATATTATATCTCCTCTATAGAATAAATTTTACATATCCTAATATTATTAATAATATTAATATGTTTGTAAATCCTAAATAAAATCCTATACTTATATTTCTTGCTAATTGTTTATCAGTTTTTTTGCTTTTTGAAATTTTATTTTTTGTTTTTTCTATAATTAGATAAATTGCAATAGCAATTAATGTTATTATAATAGAATTAAATACGATGTATTCATTTGTAAATATTGTCATTGTAATTATACATAATAATATTGAATTCACATATGTGCTTTTTGCATATTTTTTTAGTGTAATTGTATCAAATATTAATATTATTATGTATAATGTTAAATATATAACATATCTATATATATTAGCATTTTCTACTATGCATAGATATATCATATACATAATAGATATAACAATACCATATATAGTTACTGATTTTTCTATTTTTCTGTTTTCTTTGTCTATACCTGCCATTAGTATTATAAATGTTATATATAATACTAAAAATGCGTATTGCATTATTGAAGTTATTGATAATGTTTCAAAATTAAAATTATTTAAGTATGCTATTGCGACAAATAGTATTCCTGATAATACTTCTATTATTAGATATCTTGGCCTTATTTTTTCTTTACAATATCTACATTTTCCTAATAGAAAAATATAACTAAATATTGGAATTAAGTCTAATAAACCTAATTTGTGATTACAATTAGGACAATATGAGTGTGTGTGTGTTATATCTTGTCTTTTTGGAATTCTATATATTGCTAATGTATAAAAACTTCCAAACAGTGCTCCTATTATGAATATCAATATATAAAATAATATTTCCATTTTTTCTCCCTTTTTATAATTTTAGCCATACACACATAGTGTGCGTATGGCTTTTTATATTGTTTATACTATCGTGTTTATATAATTTTAGCTATTTCCTTTTGCTTCTGTTACTGTGTATGGTGCATCACCTAGATTTATTGTTCCTTCTATTGGATCTGGATTTCCATCAGAATCTACTCCAACTTCTGTTGTTGAATTAAAATAAGATATTGTTAAAATTCCACCTGTTAAATCATATACATAATGTCCTGATGCAGATGCATCAGTAGCACTAGTATAAGTAGTAGCTTCTTCTATACCGTCTAATTCTAATGATGCTTCTATAGGACCTTTACCATCAACAGCTGGACTTGGATTAAATGTAGTATCATTAGTAATTGGTTCCCAATTTTGTTCATCTACTTGTTGGTCAAAAATTTCTGCTTTTACAGCATTTAATGCTAAATTTATTCTTTCTACTGCTTCTGCTTCATTTGTAGCACTTCTAGAAGAAGTTGCTTTATTTAAAATTCCATTTTCTCCTGTTAACATTGCTATTGATACTCCTGCTAGTATTAATAATACAATTATTGTAATAACAAGAGCTATTAAAGTAATACCTTTTTGATTTCTCATTTTTTTCCTCCTATTATATAAATGTTATAATAAAATCTAAAATTTTTATTATTCAGCTTCATTTACTGTATATGGTGCTTTTGATAAATCAATTGTTCCTTTAATTGGTTCAGTAACTGGTGCAGATCCTGCTGTATTTATTCCAACTTCTGTAGTTTTGCTAAAATATGATAAAGTTAGAGTAGTTCCATTTAAATTGTATACATATTTTCCACTATTAGCATCGTCTGTAATAGTAGTAACTGGTGCTGTACCAAAACCATCTAGTTTTAAAGAATCTTTTATTTCTTGTTGCAATTGTTTACTACTATCTAATGGTTCCCAGTTTTGTTCATCAACTTGTTGATCAAATATTTCTGCTTTTACAGCATTTAATGCTAAATTTATTCTTTCAACTGCTTCTGCTTTGTTAGTTTCTGATCTGGCAGATGTTGCTTTATTTAGTATTCCATTTTCTCCTGTTAACATTGCTATAGATACACCTGCTAATATTAATAATACTATGATTGTAATAACTAAAGCAATTAAAGTAATACCTCTTTGGTTTTTCATAATATCTCCCTCCTTTTCTTTTGCAAATTAAATTTATATTTGAGATATATTTATATAAGATATAAATATAACGTTAATAACTAATTAATTATTTAGTTCCTTTATCAGGATAATATCCTTGGTTATTTGATGTGTTTGAATTATCTGTTGTAGTAGTTTCATTTCCTGAATTAGAAGAACTAGAACTATTTGAATTATTTGAAGTTCCTGAATTACTTGTTCCTCCATTTGAACTAGTTCCATTTTGAGTTTCTTGTGCTGGTTGTGAATTTATATCAGAAAAAGGATTTGCTTTTCCAGCTTGATACTCTTGAGTTCTTTTATAAGTATTTAGGTCTTCAGCTTGTACTTCATAAGTATAAATTACTGGTTCTACAGTGTCTTCTTCTGCTATTTCTTTTTGAATATTCTCTGGAGTAGTATAAGAAACTTCTTCTGGTATAACTTTTGCTATAGGAACATAATCATATAACAAAATACCTAATATCAATATTATTGCTAAACATAATAGCAAAATTATTATTATTTCTTTTAAAACTGTTTTTGCCATAATAAACTCCTTTGCTTATTATTATTTTTTTATTCTTCTGTAGTATTTGATTGTGCATTATCTTCATTAGAAGTATTTGTTTCATTTGTTACATTTTCTTCATTAGTATTATTTTCTTCTGTATTATTTGTACCATTTGTTTCGTTTGTTGAATCTTCACCTTCTGTGTTTTCTGCATTTGGATCTGATGTTACTATTACTGGTATTTTTTCTATCATTGGTATATTCTTACATGTAAATGTTGCCTGTAAATTAGATGTTGAAGAACCTGGTTTTAATTTAAATTGTTCTATTCTAAATCCTAAATCTTGGTCATTTTCTACATCTGATACAAAACTTGTTATTGCAACATAACTTCCTGTTACTGTGAAATTGAAATCATATAGATATATTTTTTCGTTTGCACCTATTTGTAGCTCTATTCCATCTCCAACAACTTCTATTTTTAAGTTTGCACCCTCACTAGTTGCATGTCTACCTAATTCAACTAATAATCTTTCATAATTATATCTTTGGAATTGACTTGCTATTTGTAAATCTGTTCCATCTGTAGATGTTGAAAGACTTTGATATTCTTGTTTTTTCGCTTCTAATTCTTTTGCATCTTTTTCTAAAGTTTGTAAATTTTCCTTATATTCTGTAGTTGCTAATTTAGTTGCTTCTTGTATTTTTTTATCTAGTTCTTCATTTCTGTCTCTCATTCCATAATATCCTAGTACTTCTACATTACCTATATTAAATCCATTAATTACAATAAATATAGAAAGTGCTACAAGTAATGCAATTAATATTAACATTAATAATTTTTTCATGGCAATTCTCCTTCTATTTTTATTGTTACTATATCTCCTTCTTTTTGTCCTGCTGTAGATATTACATCTTGCAATATTACTTCATTTTTAAGTGTTGCAATAAAGAAACCTAATTGTTCATATTTTGTAGATTTAGCTTCCATCACTATATGTGTATCTGTCGTATTTTCGATTGATGTTATTTGTACATTAGTAGGAATAGATGCCATAATCTGGTTTAATAAATTTGGTATAGCATTTCTAGTCCTATTTCTTTCTGATGAATTATTACTAAATGATTCGATATTTTCTATTATAGTTGAGTATTCATTCGTTTTTGATTTTATGCTTTGGTCATCTTTACCTATTTTTGATATTTGTGCATTTGTATTATCAATTGATTGTTGTGCTTCTTCTTTTTTGAAATTCATTGCACTAGCTAATGCTCCTGAAAAAATACTAAATATTACTATTAGTAAAAACATAAATACACAAATTCTTACTAAACCTATTTCTGTTTTATCTAGTTTTTGTCCTAAATTCCATGTTAAGAATCCACCTTTATTTTTACGTTCTTTCTTTGTTTGTCCTGGTGTAACTTCTACTTTTAACCATTCTGGAATTTTATCTCCAAATGTTTGATGTTTAAAGTTTATTCCTGCGATTCCTTCTCCAAGTCCCATTAATGCTAGAGATATAGCTGAATTTACTTCAATATAATCTTTTATATTTATTGATTTAGTATTTTTTATAAAATATGGTCTTAATATTTCGCAATCTGTATCTAATAGATATTCTTGAAAATATAAGTCAATATTATTTATTAATGCTCCTGTTCCTGTTATATAGACTTTTTCTATTTTATCTGTAACTTCATTTATTTTTTTTCTTACAACACCTAAAATATTATATAATGTAGGAATTATATCTTCTAAATAACTTTGTTCTGTTTCTTGTGAATTTTTTCCCTCTGATGTATATATAGTAGTATTTTTACAAATTTCATATGCTTTTGAATATGAATTTTCTTTTAAATTTATTTTTGCAAGTATTTCTCTACTGCCCTCTTCAAATTTTTCTACATCATATACCTTATTGTTTAAAATTGTAGTTATTGTAGTTAAATCTTCTATGTTTACAATCATGTAATTTTTTTCATCAATGTTATCTAATAAATTTGGTATTGACATAGATATAGGAGAAATATTTGACAATTTGTATTCATCAATTTGCTTTAATCTGTTTTCCAATTCTATTTTATTTTCAGCAATATGAATAACTTTTATCTTGTCTTTATCTAGATTATCATCACAAATTGCATATCTTGTTTCAAATGCATTTGGATTATAGCCTCTATCAGTACAGTAAGCTTCAAACTCAGTTTTTATTGCTTTTTGTAAATCCTGTCTTGTTAATAAAGCAAACATATCATAATAATTATATATTTCTTCTGATAAATTGATACTTATTGGTGTTTTTTGGCTATATGTTTCTTCAATAACTTGATCTACAGCTTTTTCAATATTATCATAAAATTTAATTCCAAAAGATTCTACTTTGAATTCTCCTTTATCTTTTGAAACTTTTGCATATTTTATTAAATTGTCTTCTATATATAGTCCTAAACAATCTGACATTTTTTTCTCCTTTTATTTTTTATATTTTTATTTTTTACACTTTTTTAAAAATAATACTTGCATAAATTTACAATATATTTTTCAAAATCACAATATCTACTTATATTTTATATTTATTTATAAAAAAGTCAATACATTTAATGTAATCGTAATACAACTGTAATAATTTTGTAATATTTTATTTTTTCCTTAATTTCGCTATAAAAAATCCATCATTTTCAGAATCTTGAAATAGCTTTATATAGCTAGAACTTTTATATTTATCTTGGTTAAATTTTTTGAATTTATCATTTAAATTTACAATCTCAAAATCATAATTTTTTTGTACAAAATTTTCTATAATTTCTTCATTTTCGGATTTTAATATACTACATGTAGAATATACTAATTCCCCTCCTTTTTTTAAATATTTTGAACATGTATCCAAAATTTGCATTTGTAATTTTGAAATTTCTTCAATATCTTCCTTATTTCTTGTCCACTTAATATCTGGCTTTCTTTTTAAAACACCTAATCCTAAACATGGAACATCTAATAAAATTTTATCATATTTATCTTTATTTTCTTCATTATATATAATAGCATCTTGTACTTTTGCATTTATACAAGTAATGCCTAATCTTTTCGCATTTTCTTGTACTAATTTAACTCTATGTTCATGAATATCCCATGCTTCTATATTTCCTTTATCATTAATTAATTCTGCAATATATGTTGTTTTTCCACCAGGTGCACTACAACAATCTAGTATGTTCTGTCCTTTTTGTGGTTCTAGTACTATAGATATTAAACCTGCCATTTCATCTTGAATTGTAAAATATCCCTGTTTAAATAAATCTAAATCTTCTATATTCTTCATTTTTTCTACTACTATAAAGTCTTCTAATTTTCCATCTTTGAAATTTATATTTCTTTTTATTAGTTCTTCTTTTAGTTTTTGTTTATTTGTTTTTAAATTATTTACTCTTATATTAATTTTAGGTTTCATATTTGAACATTTGCATATTTGCTCCACATTTTCCATATTCATTTCTTTCAGCAATTCTTCTATAATCCATTTTGGCATAGAAAATAATTTAGAAATTCTGTCTTCATCGTTTAAAATATTTGAAAAGTTTTTGTAATCATTTTTATTAACTTTCCTTAAAATTGCATTTACAAAATTAGCACTACCTTTATGTCCATATCTTTTAGCTAAATTAACACTTTCATTTACTGTAGCTGATTTAGGTATTTTATCTAAAAATATTATTTGATATATTCCCATTCTTAAAATATTTAAAATCCATAGAGATAATTTTTTAAATTTTATCTTTGAATATTTTTTAATTATTTCATCAATGGTTAATCTCCATGTTATAGTTCCATAGACTATTTCTGATATTAATCCTATGTCTTTTTCAGATAAATTTTTTTTACTTTTTTCCAATTCTTCATTTAAAATAATGTTTGAATATCCTTCATTTTTATCAATTTTATATAAAGTTTTTAATGCTGTCTCTCTTGCTCTATCTATCATTTTTATTTCCTTCTTTCTATATTTATCAATATAATTTTTTTCTTTTATTACTTTGTGTGGTTACTCAATTTATTTATTTGTTCAATTTTTTGTTTAATCTTTTCATCTTTATTATATATTTTTTTCATAAATTTTTCTATTATTTTATAATATTTTTGTATATTTTTCTAACTTTTGGAAAAGATATTTTTAAAAGATTTTGGAGGGTATTTATATGGAAATAAAAAAACATTTAATAATAACTGGCAATTCAAACATTTCTTGGAAAGATGCTATAGTAAAGGCAATTGCTGAAGCTTCTAAAACAATTGATTATATAACAGAAGTAAAAATTTTAGAACAAAGAGCTAATATAGACGGAAGTAAAATTTCTGAATATTTTGTTGACTTAGATTTAAGTTTTGTTATTGACTTAAATCGTAAATAATGTGCCAAAGGAGGTTTATTATGAATCCAATAGAATCAAAAGAAACATATAAAACATATGTTGATAAAAAATCACCACCTTCTACTATTATAAAAAATTGCTTTAACGCTTTTTGGGTAGGTGGATTGATTTGTACAATAGGTCAAATTATTTTTAATATATGTCAACAACGTGGTTTTGATGCACAAATGTGTAGTACAATTGTTTCCATTTTATTAATTGGTATTTCTGCATTTTTAACTGGTTTAAATTTATTTAATAAGATTGGAAAATTCGCTGGTGCTGGTTCTTTAATCCCTATAACAGGTTTTGCCAATTCTATAGTTTCACCTGCCATGGAATATAAATCTGAAGGTTATGTAATGGGTGTTGGTGGAAAAATGTTTACTGTTGCTGGACCTGTATTAGTGTTTGGTATTTCAACTGCTATTATAGTAGGAATTATTTATTTGATTTTTAATACACAAAGTGTAACTTTAGTTTAGTATGGGGAATTTGGGGACAGGGGTTTTTTGTGATTTTGGGGACGTAGGGAATTTGGGGACGGGGCTTTTTTTCCCTATTTTTAATTAATATCTTAATTATCAAGCC
>CAMMNR010000063.1 GCA_946498265.1 uncultured Clostridium sp.
TTATTTTATTTCTTCTACATATATTTTGTCATTTACTGCTACTACTGTATATTTTCTGATATTTTTTAACTCCTTTATTTCTTCAAATTCTCCATATTCTTCTATTTGTTTTTTAGCTTCTTCTTGTTTTTCTTTTAATTTTTTTTCTTCTTCCTTTTTCAAGTATTTAAATTCTATCATTACTCCTTTGTAACCTTTGCTTTGGTCTTTTGGTATTAATAATATGTCTGGATATTTTCTTTGTACTTCCATTTCTGATTTTAATCTAAATATTTTTAGGTTCATTGCTATACAGTAGAATATTAATTTTACATATTTCTCATCAAATTTCACAAAGTCTCTATTTGATAAGTTTTGTAAATATTGTTTTAGCATTTCTGTTATTTTTTCTATTTTTCCTTCTAGTGCTATTTCTCTTGCTATTTCTGTATAATTTTCGTTTATGTCTATATTTATTTCTTTTTTTAGTATTTGTAAAAAGTAGTCTGTGTATATTTCTTTCATTACTTTATTTGGTATATTTAATTTTGGATATCCTACCTCTTCGTCTCCTATTGTTAGATATCCTAAATAGAATAACATTGATACTAGATCTTTTTCTGTGAATTCTATCGCTGGGTTGAATTTTTGTGTTATTTCACTTACTATTCCTTCTCCTGATACTGTTTTTTCTATTACTTTTTCTCTTTCTTCTCCTTTGCATAAATCTAACATTTTTCCTAGTTTGCTATAGTCACTTGCTATGTTCATATCTATTAATTCTGTTGGCATTCTATTGAATCTTATATATCTATTTAAAAAATATAAACACATATTTGAATTGTATATTTTTTCTTTTCCATTTATTGAAAATCTATATCCATCATAGTTTTCTTTCATTATTGGTAATATTTCTTCTTGTTCTTTTTCTGTTATTCCTTGTTCTTTTAATAGATTTACCAATTCTCTTTTTGTAAATCCCATCATTTCATTAAAACTTGCATTTTGTGTCTTATCTGAACCTATATTGAATCCTGATGTTAAACTATCTAGTGTTATTGGCGCTACTCCTGTTATAAATATTCTATCTACTACACTTTCTGTTCCCTTTTTTAGTATTTCATACCATTTTCTCACTTTTCCATTTTTTGATACTAAATTTTTAAATTGATTTGTGTTAAATCCTAATAATTCGTTTGCAAAATGGTCATATTCATCTATTATTACATATATTTTTCCTTCTGCTTTTTGTACGTTAAATGCTTTTATTAAATTGTCTAATATATTTTCTGCCTCATCATCATTGTTCACAAAAAAGTCCATTTCATATCTTTCTATAAATAATTTTATTGATGATGCTACTTCGTTTTTGAATCCTTTTATTGTTGTTTCTTCATTTGTTGTATCTATTCCTGAAAAATTGAATTTTAATATGTAATAACTATTTTTTAATTTTGTTTGATTTTTTCCTATATATGTATTTCCATATAACTTTTCAAATTTATTTGCTTTTTTTAAGTCATAATAGTTTTCTAAAGTGCTTGTAAATAGTGTTTTCCCGAATTTTCTTGGACGTAAAAACATGATATATGGCTCTGATATATTCTCTAATTCTTCTATATATTTTGTCTTATCTACATAATAATAATCATTTTCTATTAACCTTTCATAATCACTTATTCCATATGGTAATTTTTTCAAATTGATTACCTCCTTAAAATTTAATGCTTTCTATATATTTTGTTTTACTTTGCACTTATATTTTACTATATTATATATTTAATATCAAGAGATTTACTGTAAAAATATCTGAACTTTTTATTGACCGATTACACAAAATAAATGGTAATACTTATTTACTAGATATTACCATTTATTAAAAATATTTTATACAAATTTATATAACTATCCTCAACTTTGACTGTCGGGTTCTAGTTCTACTAATAAAGTGTGAGCCTAGAACCAGTGTCCGAAAATACAGTATAAGGAATGCCATTATTCTCTCGATAATTCACTCTATTACTTCCATTAGTATCAGAGTCCGTGTAGCAACTACCTCTTCTTATTCTATCGAATGTAGTTCTTGCCTCTAATGTCCAATCATATGCATTTCCAGCTAAATCATATACATTTTTTACTTTATATTCTTCTTTATTGTTATTCTGAATATGAAAATGGGAAACGTACTATTCCTATTCAACACCTAATTACTCTTGCTAAATTTTATGGAACTACTATTGATTATATTGTTGGTCTTTCTGATGAAAATTCAAAACTTAATAATAAAAAAACAAGTTAAAAAACAACCTTTACTTTGACATCTTTCAAAGTTATTAAAGGTTGTTTTTTAACAATTATGATATTTTATCTTATATTTCCATTTGACTCCCTAAAAAACTTGCTGCTGATTGTGCTACTTTTTTCTCCGCTTCTGTCATTTTCGTTTTTGCTTCTTTTGACATCAATATTACAGTTCCTATCGTATCTCCATTTGAAACTATTGGATAAACTATTTGAGCATTGTGCTTTCTTTCTGGATTATCATTTTTTGTTATTGGCATTGCTAGATCACTATTATCTTTACTTGTGTAAACTTCTTTGTCCTCCATTAATTGTTCCAATTCTTTACTTATATCTTGTTCTAAAAATTCTTTTTTTGAGCCTCCAGACACTGCTATTATTGTGTCTTTATCTGTTATACATGCTATATGACCTGTTGTTTTTGATAATGTTTCAGCATATCCTGCTGCAAATTCTGATAATTCCCCTATAGGAGAATATTTTTTTAATATTACTTGACCTTCTCTATCAGTAAAAATTTCTAGAGGATCGCCGTTCTTTTATTCTCAATATCTTTCTTATTTCTTTTGGTATTACAACTCTACCTAAATCATCTATCCTTCTTACAACTCCAGTTGCTTTCATTTTTCACCTTTCCTTTCTAGTAACAAATCTGGTTGGAAAATTGTAATTATTTTTCAACCTTTTTCTTCTTTTAAAATTTATGTCTACTCTTATTATTACAAATCAAGAAAAATTTATACATTTTTTCTAAAAAAAACATATAAGAAAATTTCTTACATGTTTTTTCATCTTAATATTTTTATTTCTATTATTTTCTGAGTTTTCAACTATTGATTTTATTGTATTTCTATTTCAAATCAATTTTCCTCAGTATCTTGCACTTCCTCTTTTTTAGGTAAAAAACTTAATTTATATTTTGACAAAATCATATCTAAACTTTTTGAGAATTCTTTTAACATTACAATTTTTATAGTAGGATCTTTTCCCTTTAGATAATCATCAATTACCTGTTTTAATTGCTTAATATTTTTCATCTCTGGTTCTATTTGCTTTGTATATTTATTTGCTCTATCTAATAATTTTTCTTTTATTAAAACTATATCTTCATTACTTGCACATGATATTCTTTGAAATAATTGGAATGTATCATAATATTTAAAGATTGGTATATCCATACACTCTTTATCAAATCTTTCGTAAAAGTTTTCCATTTTCATAGGTATAAATTTCATAATTTCTTCTGCTTTTTCTTTATACATTCTATCTAGTAATTGGTTATTTAGCATATTAAAATGTTTTAATATATCTTCCATATCTTCTGCAACTTCTTCTATTGCTATTTTTCCTAATTCCTCTTCAACATTAGGACAATATTCAGAAGATAAAGAAGAAATATTCATTCCTGCAAAAAACATTGCTTTTAATATTTTTAAGTCATATTTTATTAATCCTTTTCTTGAAAAATAACTAAAATATGCAAATATCTTTACCATATCTATTAATTTAATTTTTCCTGCTTTTACATCTTCCACTATTTCCTCTATAACATTTTCAAATTGATCATCTGATATTTTCCAATATTCTTCTGTAAGTAATCTTCTATATGCTGGTAAATTTTCTGTATCTACAGTATTTCTTATTGTTTCCATGTTTTCTTTAAATAGTTTCATATCAAATATACGTGTTCTTACATAGTATTCAATAAATTTGAAAAATCTATATTCTGATTTGAAGTTATAGTAATAGTTACTGTCAAATTCTTTTATATAAAATTGTCTATTATCCATCAATATCCTTGAAGAAACTAAAATTGATTTATATTCTTCATTATCTTTTATATTCATAAATTTATCTTTTGTTATTTTTCCTGCTTTTATTTCAAATGATACTGCTATTGTAAAAATAAGCATTGTTTGCATTACTCTGTGACTTGTATTTGGATATGATTTATTAACCATTTCATATATTTTCATGAAATCATTTAATGCATGTTTTAATATTCTTAAGTTTCTTGTTCCACTTTTATTAAATGTTGATATAATTAATCCTGTGTTTTCTCTTAAAAATCTTATTAAATCTGGATTATTCTCATATCTCATTAATATTCCATTTATAATATAATCAAATTTAGGTGCATATTCAAATGTTTCTCCTATTAATTTTTCTTTTATTCTTTCATAGTCATTTGCTTTGTCAAATACATGTTCTATTTTATCTTGTATTTTTTCTACCATAGGTTTGTCTGTTTTATTTAATTCATCTTGTTTGTCTAAAAGATATGTCGCTATAAATGTTTTCATTTCTAGATTTGAACTTTTTAGTTTTGTAGATAATTCTTTTTCATTACAAATTATTATTGTTTTTATATGGTCATGTTCAACAAAATTATTTATATATCCTAAAATGTCTATAACATCTACATTTGCTCTTTCAAGATCATCAAAACATAATACTTTATCATCTGTAGAAAAGAATTCTTCATAATCTACTTTGTCTCCTGTTTGTGTAACTCCAAAGAAATTTGCCATGTCAATACCTGTTTTTGCATATTCTGGTATCGTTGTTTGTTCATTAGCATCCATATATTTTCTTAGATTTTTGTCCATAAGTTGAGTAGTTTCTATGAATATTTTTTTACTAATTTCTTCTAAGTTTGATATTCCATATAAAGACATATATATTGTTGTATATCTTCTTCCATTTAATTGCATTGACTCTATTTTTTTCTTTATTTTATTGTTCCAAAAATGGGTTTTTCCTGATCCCCATTCTCCGTTAATCATTATTGCATAATCTGTGTAATCTGATCTTACATAATCTAATATACTTTCTACTAAATCTTCCATTTTTAACTCATTCCTCTCTTAAGGCACGAATATGGTTAAAAAAAATTAAATTTAATTATTTTTCAACCTTTCCTCCTTTGTTTTAATCTTTTGCAATTACTAGAACTATTATGCTTTTTATATTTGCATTTTTTAATATTTTGCTTGCTTCATTTACTGTGTTTCCAGTAGTATATATATCATCTATTAATAAAACTGTTTTATTATTTAATACTTCTTTATTCTTTAATTCATATACATTTTGTATATTTTTTTCACGTTCACTTTTATTTAGTTTACTTTGTTCTATGGTATTTTTTATTTTATATAAACATTTACTTGAAACTGGAATTCTTAGCTTTTTACTAAGTTCTTTTGCTATTAATAATGATTGATTGTATCCTCTTTCTTTGTTTCTTTTTTTACTTATTGGAATTGGTATAATTGTATCACAAGTTTTTAAAATTTCAAACCATTTTTCATTTTTTATTAAAAAATTTACAAAAGTTTTATATAAATACGATTTTTCATTAAATTTGTAATTTATTATTAATTTTCTTATATTTCCTTCATATTTAAAACAATAAAATAATTTTTCAAAATTTTTATCAGTGTAGTTTTCTATTCCAAAAACTGCTTCTTTTTTTAAAATTAATTCACATTTTTTACATAAATAGTTATTATCTAATTTTTGACAAATACCACAAATTGGCGGAAAAATTAAATTTATAATTTTTTCTATTTTATATCTACTCCCTTCAGATTTTTACTATATTAAGTTTTCTATATTTTTATAAATGTACAATACTATAAAATATTGTATATTTTATTTTTGTATATTAAATTTTTTAACAGTTCACATATTTTTTAATTTATATTCTAAACCTGTATTTCTTTTTTTACTATCAACATTATTTATCATAAATTTTACTACATTGTCATTTCCAATAATTATAAGCAATTTCTTAGCTCTTGTTATTCCTGTATAAAGTAGATTTCTAGTTAATAACATTGGTGATGTTGGTGGTATTACCATTATTACTACATCAAATTCACTTCCGTTGTGCTTTATGTATCGTTATTGCATAACTATGTTCTATCTGGTCTAATTCTGAAAATTCGTACCAAGCCACTTTTTCATCATCAAATTGAATTTCTACTACTTTGTCTTTTTCATCTACATTAGTTATTGTTCCTATTTCTCCATTAAAAATTCCACTTCCTGGCTCTTTTTTTCCATTTACTTCTTTTTCCCAGATAATATCATAATTATTTTTTATTTGCATTATTCTATCACCCTGTCTATATATTGCTCCCATACTTGTTTTTTCTGGTACATTGCCAATATTAGGATTTAATTGTTGCTGCAATACCTTATTTAATTCTTTTGTTCCAAGCATTGTCTTTTTGGTTGGAGTTAGTACTTGTATATTTTTAAAAAAGTCATAATCTCCATATTTTTCTAATCTGCCTGTACATAGTGATACTACCTGCCATAACATTTTTTCTTGGGATTGCTCTTTTATATAAAAGAAGTCTTCTTTTGTATCTTCTTCTATTTCTTCATCTTGTTTTGTTAAAAACTGTTCTCCATTATTTACTCTATGCGCATTTAATATAATTTTTGATTTTGCAGCTTGTCTAAAAATTTTATCTAAATGTACTGTCGTTATTTTTTCAGATGAAATTAAATCTTTTAGCACATTTCCTGGTCCTACAGATGCTAATTGGTCACTATCCCCAACTAATACAAGTTTAGTTCCTAGATATACACATTTTAATAAATAATTCATTAAAAACATATCTACCATTGATAATTCGTCTACAATTATTATATCGGCATCTATTGGTGCACCTTCGTAATTGCCCGAATTTTTGTATAAACTATCATCATCTATTTTTCCTATTTCTAGCAATCTATGTAGTGTTGATGCTTCGTTTCCTGTTGTTTCTGTCATTCTTTTTGCTGCTCGTCCGTGTTGGAGCACATAATACTACTTTATATTTCTTCTCTTCATAAATATCTATTATACTCTTAATAATCGTTGTTTTTCCTGTACCTGGCCCACCTGTTATTATAACTACATTGTTCTCGTTTATTAAATTTATTGCTTCTTTTTGCTTTTCTGATAATTCTATTTTTGATGTTTTTTCTACTTTTTCTAAATTTGCTCCTATGTTACTTATTTTTTTGACATTTTTTGCACCTTGTGATCTTAAAATTCTAAATGCAATTTCTTCTTCTGTATTATAAAAATAATCTAAGTATACCCATTCTTCTTTTTCTCTTTTCTCTACAACTATCTCATTTCTAACTTTTAAATCTATTAGTCCATTATCAATATGCTCTTCACTCACATTTAATAAATCTTCAACAAAATTTATTAAATTTTCTTTTAATACACATGAATGACCATTATTTGTACATCTTATTAATCCATATTTTATTCCACTTTGTATCCTTTTTTCATCAGTATACTCTAATCCTAAATCTAATGCCATTTTATCTATTTGCTTAAAATCTATTCCTCTTGTTACATCTAATAGCAAATATGGGTCTTCTTCTATTTGCTGTATTGCGTTTACTCCATATAAATCAAATACTTTTTTTGCATATTCTGCTCCTATACCAAATTTTTCTAGAAAGCCTACTATTTGCCAAACTTCCCAATTTTCTATAAAACTTTCTGATATTTCTATTGCCTTGTTTTTTGATATTCCTTTTATAATTTCTAATCTATATGGTTCGTTTTTTAATACCTCTATGGTTTCTTCTTTGAATTGTTTTACTATTCTTTTTGCCAATACTTCTCCTACACCTTTTATATTTCCACTCGCTAAATATTTTTCTATTCCTTTTATTGTCTGTGGCATTAATTTTTCAAATGTATTTATTTTGAATTGCATTCCGTATTCTTTATGTTCCACATAATTTCCTTCTAATTTTAGGTTGTCACCTGGATTTATAAATGGTAGGTATCCTACTATTGTTGTTGCTTCATCTTGTGTCTCAAATTCTGCAATTGTATATCCATTTATGTCATTTCTATATATTATGCTTTGTAACTCTCCTATTAGTTCCATTTTTTCTCCTTCTCTATTTTTTCAAGAAAATCCACTTATATTTGACATTATATAAGCTTTTTCGTGGTTCTAGTTTATCATAAAAATTTTATGTTTTCAATACAGAGCAAATATTTTTTCTTGCTTTCTATAATTAAATAATAGAGTTTAATATGTAATTTCCCAAAGGTATATATATTATATTTTAAGCGGGTTTCGTGGGGACCTACACGATACATACTCTTATTAAATCAGCGACAGTCCCGTGGGAGCTGATTTTATTAGAGTATGTAAAGTGTTGGGATAGCGAAAAATATAATATATATACCTTTGGGAAATTACATACTAAACTTTATCATTTAAATATCATTAATATTATCTATTATATCTTTACATTCTTTCCAATTAGTGACTTTAAGACAATCATATTCTTTTTCTAATTTTTTAGCAATTATTTTAGTTTTATCTGTTGATTCTAAATCTGCTACTATTATATTTTTCAAATAGTCCTCTTTTCCATATAAAACTTTAAACAAAGTTGAACGTATAAATCCTTCTATTTCTTCTTCTTGGTTTTTTACTGCTATTATAAAATGTATTCCATCTGATTTAAATTTTGTATATGTAGTTATATATATAATATTTTTTATAATTTCAAATAAACCATATAGGGCTAATGTCCAAAATATAGTATGTGCTATAAATTCCATTCTATTGCCTCCTATGGTTTATTATATGTTTTTTTTATTTTTTTGTGCAAACAAAAAAAATATCCCTTATGGGACATTTTTTAAACTAATTGTAATATTGCTACTTCTGCTCCGTCTCCTCTTCTTGGACCAGCTTTTATTATTCTTGTATATCCTCCAACATTTTTTCCTGCATATTTGGGAGCTATCTCATTAAATAATTTTGATGGTAAATCTATTTTATTACCTTCACTATCTTTTACTTTGTTAACTTTTCTCATTATTTTTCTTCTTGCATTTAATCTTGATGGCATATCTTTTTGTCTTTTTTCTGTAGTTTCTTCTTTAACTACTTTTAGATATTCTTTTCCATTTTTACTCTTTACTAATTCTGTAACTTTGTTACCTTTATCATCTAATTTTGCTTTTACTACTTTTACATCTACCATTTCATAGTTATCTTTTTCTTTTATAGCTAATGCTATAATGCT
>CAMMNR010000064.1 GCA_946498265.1 uncultured Clostridium sp.
AGGATATTTTAAACCAAGTATGGACAAAACAAAAGAAAGTTTTTGTATAATGATGCCACCACCAAATGTAACAGGGAAATTACACATGGGGCATGCATTAGATGATACTATACAAGATGTACTAGTTCGTTATAAAAGAATGCAAGGATATAATACATTATGGGTACCAGGAACAGATCATTCATCAATATCAACAGAAATGAAAGTCGTTCAAAAAATAAAAGATGAAGGAAAAACAAAACAAGATTTAGGAAGAGAAAAATTCCTAGAAGAATGTTGGGAATGGACTAATTTATATGGAGGAACAATACAAGAACAACAAAGAAAATTAGGATGTTCGTGTGATTGGGAAAGAAAAAGATTTACATTAGACGAAGGACTTTCAGAAGCTGTTTTAGAGCAATTTGTAAAATTATATAATGATGGCTTAATATATAAAGGAAAAAGAATGATAAATTGGTGTCCAAATTGTCATACAGCAATTTCAGATGCAGAAGTTGAATACAAAGAGGAACAATCACATTTATGGCATTTAAGATATAAAGTAAAAGATGAAGACAAATATGTACAAGTTGCAACTACAAGACCAGAAACAATGTTAGGAGATACAGCAGTAGCAGTAAATCCAGAAGATGAAAGATACAAAAACCTAATAGGAAAAACATGTATAGTACCAATAGTAAATAGAGAAGTACCAATAATAGCAGACCCATTTGTTGAAAAAGAATTTGGAACAGGATGTGTTAAAATAACACCTGCACATGATCCTAATGATTATCAAGCAGGATTAAGTCATAATCTTGAATTTATAGAAGTATTTGATGACAATTGTATAATGAAAGATTTAATGCCAGAAGTACAAGGAATGGAAGCAATAAAAGCAAGACCTATAGTAGTAAAAAAATTAGAAGAATTAGGTGCTTTAGTAAAAATAGAAGACTATACACATAATGTAGGAAAATGTGAAAGATGTAAAGCTACAATAGAACCTCGAATTTCTGAGCAATGGTTTGTAAGAATGCAAAAACTTGCTGAACCTGCAATTAAAGCTGTAAAAAATGATGATGTAAAATTTGTTCCAAAAAGATATGAAAAAACATATTTCCATTGGATGGAAAATATACAAGATTGGTGTATTTCAAGACAATTATGGTGGGGACATAGAATACCAGCATATTATTGTCAAGAATGTGGACATATTAATGTTGCAAAAAATATGCCAGAAAAATGTGAAAAATGTGGATGTACTAAATTAGAGCAAGATCAAGACACATTAGACACTTGGTTTAGTTCAGCACTATGGCCATTTTCAACATTAGGTTGGCCAAATAAAGATTCAGAAGATTTAAAAACATTTTATCCAACTAATGTATTAGTAACAGGATATGACATAATATTCTTCTGGGTTGCTAGAATGGTATTTTCAGGATTATATTCAATGGGTAAAAAGCCATTTAGTGATGTGTTAATACATGGAATTGTTCGTGACAGTCAAGGAAGAAAAATGTCAAAAACATTAGGAAATGGTGTAGATCCAATAGAAGTAATTGACCAATATGGTGCAGATAGTTTAAGATTTTCAGTACTTTCAGGAACAACAATGGGAAATGATATAAAATATATGCCAGAAAAATTGGAGCAAGCATCAAACTTTGCTAATAAAATATGGAATGCAACAAAATTCATAATAATGAACAGACCAGAAGATGAAAAACTAATTGAATTCAAAAATAAGAATTTCGATGAAGAGAACAATACATTTAAAGAAAAGTCATTAAAAAACGAAGACAAATGGATTCTTAGCAAATTAAGTAGATTAGTTCAAGAAATAACAACAAATATAGAAAATTATGACTTAGGAATAGCGATTGACAAAATTTATGGATTTATGTGGAATGAATATTGTGACTGGTATATAGAAATTGCAAAAATAAGACTATATAATGGAACAGATGAAGAAAAAATACAAACATCATATGTTTTAGACGAAGTATTTAGAACATGTTTAAAATTATTACATCCATTTATGCCATTTGTTACATCAAAAATATATGAAAATCTAGTAAAATATGATGACAAAGATTTAATGATAAGCCAATGGCCAAAATTAGAAGTAAGATTCGAAAACGAAGAAGAAATACTAGAAAAATTAAAAGAAATAATAGTTGAAATAAGAAATATAAGAAACACGAAAAATATTCATCCAAGCAAAAAAGCAGAATTAATAATTGTAACAGAAAAATATAAAAAAGAATTGGAAGAATTAAAAGATGTATTATTAAAATTAGGATTTGGAGATAAATTAACACTTAAAGCAAAAAAAGAAAATATATCAGAAAATTCAATTCAAATAATATCAGAAGGAATAGAATTATATATGCCATTAGAAGGTTTAATTGACCTAGAAGAAGAGAAAAAGAGAATTGAAGAGGAAAAGAAAAAATTACAAGCAGAAATCGAAAGATGTGAGAAGATGTTATCAAATCCAGGATTTATGAATAAAGCTCCTCAAGCAAAGATTGATGAGGAAAAAGAAAAATTGGCTAAATATAAAGAAATGCTTAAGAAGTTATAAGGGACGTTTGTCATTTTGGGGACGCGTCCCCAAAATGACATACGTCCCCAAAATGACGAAAACCCCTATCCCCAAATTTCCTAAGGTCCGTCCCCATTATCCCGAATTTTAGGGATTAAAGGAACGTCCCCTATAACTAAAAAAAAAATTTAAAATTATAAAAAATACTATTGACTTCTAACCTGATTTAGGTTAGAATATAGTTGCTTAACCTAAAATAGATTAAAAATATAGTATTGAAGGGGGTGAAATTTTAGAAAAGTGAGAATGACAGTTTATGGTAGAGCCAGGAGAGCAAAAAAGACAAAATTAAACAAAAAAAAAGTAGCAACCTGTATTATTTTAGGAATAATAATATTAGCAATAATTTATATGATTACAAGTAATAAATTATTTGATATAAAAGATAATTCAGAGCCCAAAGAAGAAACTCAAATTAGTCAAAATAATACAGAAGAAAACACTATAATAGAAGAAAAAAAGCAAGATGAAATTGTAGATGTCGAAATACCAGAAAAGATGGGAAAATATGAAGTACTAGGACAGCTAAATATAGAGAAAATAGGTGTCTCAAAAAATATATTAAATATATCAGAAGATACTTCATTAGAACTATCTGTTGCAAAACTCTATGGACCTAATATAAACGAGTCAGGAAACTTTTGTATTAGCGGACATAACTGGAACAATATGCTAAAAAGATTATCTGAAATGCAAGTAGGAGATACTTTTAGCATGATTGGTAGAAAAACAAAAACAAAAGTAGATTACCAAATATATGATATATATACTTGTGTTCCAGAAGATTTATCATGTTTACATCAAAACAATGATGGAAAAAGAGAAGTAACTCTCATAACTTGTAATCCAGGAGGATTAACAAGACTAATTTGCAAAGCACGAGAAATATAATGGCTAAGCAAAAATTACACAAAAAGAAAAAAGAAAGGAAAGAAAGGAATGAAAAATATGAAAAAAGTAATGATAGGAATAGCAATTTTAGCTATGGTTTTAATAATAATGATGGGAAGTGTTAATGCAGCAAGTTTAACAACAAGTGGTGAAAAAGTAAGCAAAGGTGAAACTGTAACAATTACAGTTAATATGGAACCTAGTAGAGCAACAGAAGTAAATTTAAAATATGATGCAAATATATTTGAATATGTTTCATCATCAGATTCAATAATGGTAACTGACAAAGGAGGAGAAATAATAGCAACATATTTAACACCAGATGGAACATCAACAATCTCTCAAATGTCATTTACATTTAAAGCAAAAGAAAATTCAGAAGGAGCTAATTTCGAAGTAACAGGATTTACTACAGATGTAAAAGGAGATACAGTAAATAATAATGTAACAGTAGTAGTTGCTGATAAAGAAGTACCAGTTGATCCAGACCAACCAACAAATCCAGATCAACCAGTTAATCCAGACCAACCAACAAATCCAGAACAACCATCTGATAATGGAGATAAAGTAACTACAACAGAAACTAATGGTAATGAAATAGTTGGAACAGACGGAAAAGTTATAACAAAACTTCCACAAACAGGGGCACCAATATTTGTTGGAATAGTAGCTATAATTGCAGTAGGTGTTATAGCATTAGTTGTAAAAAAAACAAAATAATTAAATAAATTAATAAATAGATTTAAATTATACTTTTAGGAGGAATGAAAAGTGAAAAAGAATTTTAAATTTCTATCATCATTAGCATTAGCAGGAATACTATCAACAAGTGTTATAGGTGGAGCAACATTAGCAGTTACAACAGATGTAAAAACAGAACCTGTTGGTATTTATAGTCAATTAATAGCAAACAAAAAAGTAGTACCATTTGTACTAGCTAATAAAGATGATATTGTAACAATAAAAGATATAAAAAACAGTGGTAAATTTGACAATATGACATTATTTAATAATTCAGCTATACCATCTGAAGATACTGTTGTAAAAACAGGAGATACATTTGTAGCAAATGGAGAAGAATATACAGCAGTTATATATGGAGATGTTGATTGTGACGGAACAATTTCTATGCTTGATGCATTAGCTATTCAAGATTATAGACATGGAAAAGTAACTTTAAACGAATTACAATCAATGGCAGCTAATGTAATCTGGAAAGACGGTTCAGAAATTGATATGATTGATGCTTTAAGAATTCAAACATACAGAAATGAAATCGATAATACTCTTGTAGATGGAGTACCAGATGCAGAAAAAGAACCAGAAGTAACTTACTCAATAACACTATCTGTTAATGATAATGGATATATTAATGTAGAAAATAGAAATGCAACAAAAATAGGTGTAAAACTTTCAGAAACTTCAGAAGAAGTAACAAATTTAAAATTTAAAGTTTTAAATGCTAATGGAGAAGAAGTTACAGTAAGTGGACTTACTACTACTACAGTTGCTGAACATACTGATTATAAAGAAATATCAGTAGACTTCAGTTCTATTCCAGAAGGTAAATACACAATACAAGTATTAGATGAAGAAGGTAAAACAGTATTAGGAACAATCAATACTGAAATAAATTATACATTACCAGCTGTTGCACAAGTTAAAACAGAACGTACAAGTACAACAGAAGCTACATTATCTTTAAATGCTATGGGAGATAGTGATATTGTTAAAATATATTATGTAGTAGCTGATGTAGCACCTAATGGTTTTGATGGCGAAAAATTTACTTGGGCTAGTGATGCTGATAAAGTAGATACTAAAACAATGAATGTAAGCAATAGCAAAATAGAAAATGCTGTAATTGCAAATGAATTAACAACAAATAAAGCATATAAAGTATATTATGTTGTTGAAAATACATATGGAAACCAAACAGCAATTGCAAATGCTGATATCTTAAGCGATACAGTAAATACTCAAATAGAAAAAGTAAAAGAAATCACAGCTCCAGTTTTAGAAGAAAATGACACAACATTTACATGGGAAGCAGTAAATGGTGCAAATGGATATATAGTAACACTAATGAAAGATGGAAAAATAGTTGCAGAAGAAGATGTAACTGATCCAGAATATACTGTAGCTATAAATGGTGCAGGAAAATATCAAATAAGTGTTATAGCTAAAGGTGATAATACAACATCTAAAAATTCAGAAGCAACAGTTTCTCCAGAAATCGAAGTAGTAGCATTAAATAGTGTTACAGATATAGCTTTTGAAATGACTCCAGAAGGAAAATCAATGTTATCTTGGAAAGATGATAACAATAAAGATAATGTAAAAGAATACAAAGTAACTCTATATACATTAAATGATAAAGGAGAATATATATTAGCACAAGAATTAACAGCAACAGAAGCAAAACAAGAAATTAATATGACTGCTAACACAGTTTATAAAGCAGAAGTAGTAGTTGTTGCTAAAGATGATCAAGCAAAATTAGTAAATGCAGAAAAAGATACATTAGAAGGTTTTTATAAAATAGAAGCAAATGCTAATATTGATTCAGCAACAGAAAATGCTGTAACATTAACATTAAATGATGTTAAAGTAAACGGAAAATCAGCAACATACCAAGTTAATGTATATGCTGTTAGAGAAGATAATAATCCTGAAGTACCAGAATTAACATTTGTAACAACTAAAAATGTTGAATTCAAAGATGGAAAAATAGTAGTAGATGGATTAGAAAGTAATAAAACATATGCATTTAAATTAATTGCTGATGTAGATGGTGTAAAAGGTGAATCTGATTATATCAGACAAGCAACTACATTAAGAAAAACACCAGAAATTAATAATTTAAAAGTAGTTAAATCTGAAAAAGAAGCTATAGAAGGAACTATCTATAAAAATGGAGATGCTATGATTATAGATGGAGAAAAACATGATTTAACATTAAATTATTCTTCAGCATTTAAAAATATAGCAAATGTAATTGATCACTTACATGCTAATGATATAGTTACAATAAGTGGAGATACTGTAACATTAAATCTACCTAGTGAAGCTACAGATTCATCAGCTAAATTAGATTTAGGAACAGCCGTTAAAGATATGACAGTAATAATTGAAAGCAATGAATTTGAAAAACAAATAAAAACAACAGCTGGAAGTGAAGCTAAAGAAGTTATATTAAAAGGTGAAGGTTCAAGATTTGATGTATCAGAATTAAATAGCAAAAAAATATCACTAACAAATAATGTTACTGTAACAGGAAATAAACAATATACAGTAAATGCAAATACAACTGCTACAATAAATGGTGTAAAAGTTTCAACTGAAAAAGAAACAGTAATTACTGCAACAGGAAAAGCTTTAAATGTTACAGCAAATAAAGAAACAAATAATCTAGTATTTGAAAACTTACTTGCTGATAATATAGCTGAAACAGAAGCAAAAATTACATTTATTGGTTCAGAAGACTTGACAGACAAACAATTAGGAACAATTACAATTAAAACAACAGGAGGAAAAGTAACTGTAGAACAACAAAATGTAAATGTAAGTAGTGAATTAAATGTTGAAGTTAATTCAGGTGAAGTTGTTATCCAAAACGAAGCATTTACAGGAGATAAAAACATCACAGTTACAAATAAAGAAGAAGGAACAACAACTATAAATGCAATTGCTAACACAAAAGCACCAATTTCAATGACAAGTGTAGAATTAAAAGAATACACAGATGAAGAATTTGAAAAAGCATTCCCTGGTATAACAAACCCAGAAGAAATAGCAAAAATAAAAGAATATATTAATTCTTTTGGAATTAATGGTAAAGGTGCTAAAATCACAGTTAATAAAGATGATGACAAAGTAACAATCGTATTTAGCAAAGCTGTTGAGAATGTAAACATTTTAAATATAAAATAATTATTCTGAACACAAGGAAAATCCAATTCAATTTTGAGTTGGATTTTTTTTAGGGATTAAAGGAACGTCCCCTATATTTGTCCCCTATATTTACGTCCCCTATATTTAATTTGTCGAAAACTTCTAAAATATCGACAAAACTTCTAAAGTTTTACTCTTGGAAAAAAATGTAAAAAATATTATAATACAAAATGTAAAAACTAAAAGGAGGAAATAAAATAAAAAATGGAATCAAATTTTTATAAAAAAGACAATCTTCTAGTTTTTAAAATCACAGAAGATATTGATGATTTTAGTGTTCAAAAGATAAGGAGGAAAGCAGATTATGAAATTGAAAGATATATGCCTAAAAGAGTTGTATTTGATTTTGATAATGTTACTTTCATGGATAGTGCAGGAATAGGACTAATAATAGGGAGATATAAATTTGCAAATATGTTAGGTGGTACGTTAGAAGTTGCAAATCTAACAAATAGTGTAAAAAAAATCTTCGAAATGAGTGGTATATTAAAATTAATACCGATTACAGAGCTAGCAGTTAGCTAATTGAAATTTCCCTTTTGGGGACGCGTCCAAAAAGGGAAAAACTAAAGGGAAATGTGGAGGAAAGAATATTATGAAAGAACAATTTGATAATGAAATGAAATTAGAATTTATAAGCAAATCGTCTAATGAAGCTTTTGCAAGGATTTCCGTGGCAGCTTTTGCTTCGCAACTAGACCCGACTATAGAAGAATTATCAGATATAAAAACAGCAGTTTCTGAAGCTGTAACAAACTGTATTATTCATGGATATGAAAACAAACAAGGTATAGTAAAAATAATGGCAAGATTAAAGGAAAATGAAATCATAATAGAAATTTCAGATAATGGAAAAGGAATAGAAAATATAGAAATTGCAAAAGAGCCATTATATACGACAAAACCAAATTTAGAAAGGTCAGGAATGGGATTCACTATAATGGAAAACTTTATGGATAGTATGGAAGTTGAATCAATAGTAGGATTAGGTACAAAAGTTACAATGTCAAAAATTATAAGCAAACCAGAAGAAGATGAGGAAATTAGTCAAGATTTTTTAATGATAACAAAAGATTAATGTAAAGTAGGGGTTAAAATGAACAAAGAATTAATTCAATTAATAGAAAAAGCCCAATTACGGAGATAAGGAAGCACTAGAAACATTAATAAAAGAAAATAATGGTTTAATATGGAGTATTGTCAAGAGATTTAATGGAAGAGGATATGAATTAGATGATTTATACCAAATAGGATGCATGGGTTTTATAAAATCTATAAAAAGATTTGACACAAATTATGATGTAAAATTATCAACATATGCAGTACCATATATGATAGGAGAAATCAAGAGATATATAAGAGATGATGGTCCAATAAAAGTTAGTAGAAGTATAAAAGAATTAAGTATAAAAATAAAGGAACTACAGAAAGAATGTTTTTATAAAAAAGGTGAAGAAATAACAATAAACAAAATAGCTAAAGAGTTAAAAGTATCAAAAGAAGATATATTATTAGCAATGGAATCAAACAATAATGTAGACTCTTTAGAAAATACAACTTACACAAATCATAAAGATGGAAATACAATAAATTTAATAGAAAAATTATCAAATAATAGTAATCAAGAAGAATTAATTACTAATAAATTAGCTATTACTCAAATGATTAATAACTTAGAAATGAGAGATAAAGAGATTATATTATTAAGATATTATAAAGAAAAAACGCAATCACAAGTCGCAAAGATTTTAGGAATAACACAAGTCCAAGTTTCAAGAATAGAAAGGAAAATCTTGAATAAAATGAAAAAGGGGTTAGAAGAACGGGGCTTAATGTGCCAAAGGGGACGGGCTATTTCGGCAAATGTTGTCAAAGGGGACGGGCTATT
>CAMMNR010000065.1 GCA_946498265.1 uncultured Clostridium sp.
TAGATGTTGTAATGGGACTAGAAAACAGAATAGTATATGACATAGTAGATGTTGTAGAAGAAAAATGTAAATTAAGACAAGCATTAATAAAAGACAAGAGATTTAAAGAATTATACCTACTACCAGCCGCACAAACACGAGATAAAAGCGCAGTAAATGAAGAACAGATGAGAAATTTAGTAAATAAACTAAAAGAGGAGTTTGACTATATACTTATAGATTGTCCAGCAGGAATAGAACAAGGATTTAAAAATGCGATTGCAGGAGCAAATCGTGCTATTGTAGTAACAACTGCAGAAATATCAGCAATAAGAGATGCTGACAGAATAATAGGACTTTTAGAATCATCAGAAATAAAAAATCCAGAATTAGTTATAAACAGAATTAGACCTAATATGGTAAAAAAAGGTGAAATGATGGATGTTGAAGATATTGTTGACTTATTATCAATAGATTTAATAGGAGTAGTTCCAGATGATGAATACATAATAACACAAACAAATAAAGGAGAGCCAGTAATTCAAAACAGAAAAGCACCATCAGGTAAAGCGTACATAGAAATTGCTAAAAGAGTATTAGGAGAAAAGATAGAGGTAACAATACCTGGAAGAGAAAAAGGATTTTTTGCGAAATTAAAAAGATTATTCAAAAAACAATAAACAATAACAAAAAATTCGGGGGTAAAAAAGAACAATGTTTGAAAACATAATGAAATTTTTTAAGAAATTTAATAAAAAACAAGAAAGTGCACCATCAAATTCTAAAGAGGCTGCAAAAGAAAGATTACATTTAGTATTAATGCAAGATAGAGCAAATGTATCAGCAGATTTCTTAGAGCTTATGAAACAAGAAATAATAGAAGTTATAAAGAAATATATAGATGTAGATGAAAAGGCTATTGATGTAAGATTGACAAATAAAGAAAATGAAGATGGAACAAATGGAGCACCAGCTTTATATGCAAATATACCAATATTGAATATAAAAAATGAAGCAAGGAAAATAGAAAAGAAAAAGCAAGAAGAAAATCAACAACAAAAAGAAGAAAAGCAAAACAATAACAATCAAGACAAAAAAACAGAAAACAGTAAAGAAGATGGAAAAAAGGATTTACAAGATAAACAAAAACAAGAAGATAATCAAGAAGATAAAGAACATAATAACGAAAAAAATAAACAAAAAGAAATAAGACAGGAAAATCAAAATACAAAACAAACAGAAAATAATGAAGAACAAGAATCAAAAGAAGAAATTAAATCAAAAAATAATTAAAGAAAAAGAGTGGTTTAATGAGAAAAAGAGAATTAAAAAATGTAGAATGGAGTTTATTAATAATAGCTATTATATTATCTATAATAGGATTAGTAGCTCTATTTTCAGCAACACAAGAAACTGAATATGATGAATTTTATAAACAATGTATATGGCTAGGAATAAGCTTAGTGGTCATGATAATTGTTATGTTAGTAGATTATGAAACAATCATAAAATTATCTCCAATATTTTATGGAAGTTTCATAATTTTACTTATTGCAGTACTGTTCACATCACCAGTTAATGGAGCGACCAGTTGGTTTGATATAGGAGCATTTTCTTTCCAACCAGGAGAATTTGCAAAAGTATTTGTAATATTATTTTTAGCATATGTAATTTCCAAAATCCAAAGTAGGAATAAATCTGAAATAAACAGACCGACAAAACTATTAATAATTGGAGCAGTAGTGCTAGTACCAGTTATATTAATAATAAGACAACCAGACTATGGAACAGCAGCAGCATACATAATGGCAACGATATTCATGTTAATAACAGCAGGAATAGATAAAAAATATATAATAGGAAGTATACTTCTAGTAGTAATATTAGTACCTGTAATGTATAATTTCATATTACCAGAACATGCTAAACAAAGAATAGACATATTCTTACACCCAGAATCAGACCCAAGAGGAGCAGGATATAATATCATACAATCAGAATTAGCAATAGGAGCAGGTCGGACTAACAGGAATGGGGCTACTTAAAGGAAATCAAACACAATTAGGATTTTTATACCCAAAAACAACAGACTTTATATTTGCAGTAATTGGAGAAGAAATGGGATTCATTGTAGCATGTGCACTAATAATACTGTATGTTTTATTAATAACCAAATGTCTATATGTAGCTAAAACTGCTAAAGATGAAACAGGAAAATTAATAGCGTCGGGAATTACAGGAGTATTTCTATTTCATATGCTAGAAAATATAGGAATGGTAATGGGATTATTACCTATTACAGGAGTTCCACTTCTATTTGTAAGTTATGGAGGAAGCTCATTAATTACGAGTTTCATATGTATAGGACTGTTATTAAATATAAGCAGTAAGAGACAAAAAACAATATTTGTAGCAAATTAGGAGTTATAATGGGATATATAAAAAAATTAAAAATAGGAAATGTAGAATTAGAAAATAATTTAATATTAGCTCCAATGGCAGGTGTAACAAACCTGCCTTTTAGAACTGTGTGTAAAGATCTGGGAGCAGGAATGGTATGTACAGAAATGGCAAGTTCTAGAGCAATGTTTCATAATGACCAAAAAACAAAAAGATTATTAAATACAGAAGGAGAAAAAAGACCAATAAGTTTCCAGATTTTTGGTAGTGATGAAGAGACAATGGGATATGCAGCAAATAAGATAAGTGAAATGGCAGACATAATAGATATAAATATGGGATGTCCAGCACCAAAAGTAGTGAAAAATGGAGATGGTAGTAAATTATTATTAGACTTAGAAAAAGCTAAAATGATAATAAGGGCAGTAATAAAAAAATCAAAAGTTCCTGTTACTTTAAAAATTAGAACTGGTTGGGATAAAGACCATATAGTAGCAACAGAAATTGCAAAAATAGCAGAAAGCGAAGGAATATCAGCAATAACAGTACATGGTAGAACAAGGTCAGAATACTACACAGGGAAAGCAAATTTAGAAATTATAAAACAAGTAAAAGAAACAGTAAAAATACCAGTAATAGGAAATGGTGATGTAGTAGATGAAAAATCTGCACTTAAAATGTTTGAATATACAGGTGTAGATGGAATTATGATAGGAAGAGGAAGTTTTGGAAATCCATGGATATTTAAACAGATTTTAACATATTTAGAAACTGGGAAAATCTTAGAAAAGCCATCAAATGAGGAAAAATTAAAAATAATAAAAAAACAAATTGAATTAGCTGTTAAAGAAAAAGGAGATATAGCAATTAAAGAATTAAGAAAACATATGTCTTGGTATACAAAAAATATGAAAAATTCAAGTGAATTTAGAAATTATATTAATACAATTGAAGATAAAGATTTATTAATTGAAAAATTAGAAGAATTTTTTTAGATTTATAAAAAATAAATTAAATTCAGAAAAATACTATATTATATAGTATTTTTCTGAATTTCACAAAGTATTTATTAAAACAAAAAATCTTCTGACTAAAAATTCTAAAACTGGTAATAATATTATTAGTCACAAAGGTAAAATTAATAACTAAAAAACGACAGATTACATACTATATTATAAGTAAAATTAATAAATTATTAGTTTTACAAGAACAAAAAAATACCTAGTTGACGATATAATAATATTAGGAGTGAAAAATATGCAAATAAAAAGAGGCGATATGTTTTATGCAGATTTAAGCCCAGTAGTAGGATCAGAGCAAGGGGGAATAAGACCAGTTCTAATTATACAAAATGACTTAGGAAACAAATATAGTCCAACAGTTATAGCAGCAGCAATAACATCACAAACAAGTAAAACAAAATTGCCCACACATATAGAAATCGACTCAGAATCATGCGGATTAAAAAATAATTCAATAGTTTTAGCAGAACAAATTAGAACAATTGACAAAAGTAGATTAAAAGAAAGAATAGGGCATATTGATGATGAAGAAATAATAAATAAAGTAAATAATGCACTAGGAGTAAGTTTTGGATTAGAAGAATAAGGTAAATTAACCTTTTGGTATACGGAAAAATCTTAAATATATTCAAGAGAAGAGCAGATTTTTTCTATGAAATTAATAAAATCCTATAAAGAAGAAATTTTTTTATAGGATTTAAAATATTAATTAAACTCTCAAAGTCTTAATTACTTTTATTTCATGATATAAATTATCAATTATTGCTTTTCTTGTCTTATAAGCATTTTTATATTCTTCATACAAATGTTGGTAATTATCAACAGTTTCAGGACCTTTTAAAAGAATTTTAATACCATCTAAATAATAATTTTTCTTTTTTTCTGTTTTAGCATTTTCCATCTTAATTCTATAATTTTCTATTTCTTTAAATCTTTTTATTTCAGTTTTTAAATCTTTTAAATAATTTAAAGTACAATAAATTTCATATTCAATATCATCAATAACAACTTTAAACAAAGTTCTAACAATAAGTGGATTGTTTTTTCCATATCTAGCATTTTCAGCAACTTGACTAAGTGCGTGAGATTTTGAAGCATCTTCAGTAGGCTTTGTATTTTCAATCAAGATTTTTAAAGTATCAGAAATTCCAATATGAGACTTATATTGTCTTTTACTAACAATAGCATCATATTCATCAGCTACACGAATAATTTGTCCCTCATAAGGTATATCTTTTTTAGATAATCCTTTAGGATAGCCAGTACCGTTCAATGCTTCATGATGATATATAGGACCTGCCGCATAAGGTCTTAATTTTTCATCTTTCATACACATTTCATATCCTAAAGTAGTATGTGTTTTCATTATTTCATATTCTTCATCAGTCAATTTACCTGGTTTTTGTAAAATCTCAGGAGGAATAAACATTTTTCCAATATCATGCAAATATGCACAAATAGTACAATATTCTGTAAACCCTCTATTACAATGCAAATACTCACATATACGACATGTTAAACTAGCAACATTTTCACAATGTTTTCTTGTAAAAACATCTAAACTATCTAACAAATTTAGTTGATATTGCATAGTTTTATCTAAATTATATGATTTTAAACTTGTCTTATCATAAAAATCAAATACGTAATCTTTCATAAATCCTCCATTCGAGCAATTTTATGCTCTAACAAAATTCTATTAAAAAACTATAAATCAAATCCATCTAATTTAATATTAACATTAATTTAGTTTAATTACAATATTTACTTAAATAATATTGTAATTTTAAAAAATAAATGATATTAATATAGAAAAATCAAATAATATAGATAAAAAGAAAGAAGTTACTAATAAAATCATTGATATTTAAACAAAAATGTGATATTATAAAAGAACTATTTTAGATAAATGGGGGAATGAGTATGTATAGAACAAAAACATGTGGAGAGCTAACAATAAAAAATGTAGGGGAAAAAGTAGAACTAGCAGGATGGATACAAAAAGTAAGAAACTTAGGTGGAATGATTTTTATAGATCTAAGAGACGAATTTGGAATAACACAAATAGTAGTAAATGACGAAAGATTACAAGATATGGTAAAAGAATTAAATTCAGAAAGTTGTATACACATAGATGGAAAAATTGTAGAAAGAACAAATAAAAATCCCAAAATACCTACAGGAGAAATAGAAGTAATTGCAAATAATATAGAAGTATTAGGAAAATGTAAAAATGTTCTTCCATTTGAAATAAATACAGACCAAGAAGTAAGAGAAGATTTAAGATTAGAATATAGATTTTTAGATTTAAGAAATGAAAAATTGCATAACAATATTTTATTACGTTCAAAAATTTTAAAAGCAATGAGAGATAAGATGGATGAATTAGGGTTCACAGAAATACAAACACCAATATTGGCTAATTCTTCTCCAGAAGGTGCAAGAGATTACCTAGTACCAAGTAGGTTAAATCCAGGAGAATTTTATGCACTTCCACAAGCACCACAACAATTTAAACAATTATTAATGGTGGCAGGATTTAATAAATATTATCAAATAGCACCATGTTTTAGAGACGAAGACCCACGAGCAGATAGAGCACCAGGAGAATTTTATCAATTAGACTTTGAAATGAGTTTTGCAACACAAGAAGATGTATTTAAAGTAGTAGAAGAAGTAGTACCATATACATTTGCAAAATTTACAAATTGGAAAGTTGATAAAGGACCATTTTTAAAAATTCCATATAGAGAAGCAATGGAAAAATACGGTATAGATAAACCAGATTTAAGAAATCCATTAATAATACAAGATGTGACAACATTATTTGAAAATTCGGATTTCAATGCATTTAAAGGAAAAACAGTAAAAGCAATAGTTGTACCAGACGGAGCTAAGCAGGGAAGAAAATTCTTTGATAAAATGGGAGACTTTGCAACAACAGATGAAGTTGGTGCAAAAGGATTAGCTTGGACAAAATTTGAAGAAACAGGAGAAGTAGCAGGAGGTATTGCTAAATTTATAACTGAAGATATAAAAGAAAAGCTAGAAAAAGATTTTGGAGCAGAGAAAAATTCAGCAATATTTTTCATAGCAGACGAATTTGAAAAAGCACAAAAAATAGCTGGGCTAGTAAGAATTGAATTAGGAAAGAGATTAGACTTATTAGAAAAAGATGTATATAGATTCTGCTTTATTGTAGATTTCCCAATGTATGAATTATCAGATGAAGGAACTATCGACTTTAGTCACAATCCATTTTCAATGCCGCAAGGTGGATTAGAAGCATTAGAAAACAAAGATCCATTAGATATTTTAGCATATCAATATGACTTAGTATGTAATGGATATGAAATGGCTTCAGGAGCAGTAAGAAATCATAGTCCTGAAATAATGATAAAAGCATTTGAAATAGCAGGATATAAAGAAGAAGATGTAAAAACAAGATTTGGAGCATTATATAATGCATTTCAATACGGAACACCACCACATGCAGGTGCAGCACCAGGAATTGATAGAATGATAATGTTAATTGCTAATTCGCAAAATATTAGAGAAATAATAGCATTTCCAAAAAATAAGAGAGCAAGAGATTTACTTATGAGAGCACCTTCAAAAGTGTCTGATCAACAATTAAAAGATGTACATATCAAAAGGGACGTCCCCTAAGAAAAGGAATGAGATAGAATATGAAGAAAAAAGTTTTATTAGGAATGAGTGGAGGCGTAGATAGCTCAGTATCAGCAATATTGTTACAACAGCAGGGATATGAAGTAATAGGATGCACAATGGAATTATGGGGAAAAGAAGAACAAAAAAAAGCTATAGAAGATGCAAAAAAAGTATGCCAGAAATTAGGTATTACGCATTATGTATTAAATTATAAAGAAGAATTCAAATGCCATGTAATAGATAACTTCATAAATGAGTACAAAAATGCAAGAACACCGAATCCATGTGTAGAATGCAATAAAAATATAAAATTTGGAGTTTTATTACAAAAAGCAAAAGAATTAGGATGTGAATATATAGCGACAGGACATTATGCTAGGATAGAATATTCAGAAGAATATAATAGGTATGTGTTAAGAAAATCTAAAGAAGAAAAGAAAGATCAAACATACTTTTTATATTCAATTCCAAAAGAAGAGCTACAACATATATTATTTCCTCTACAAGAATATACTAGTAAACAAGATACAAGAAAAATAGCTAAGGAAAATGGACTAGAAGTTTCAGAAAAAAAAGACAGTCAAGAAATATGTTTTATACCTGACAATGATTATAAAAAATTTTTAAAAGAGAATATAAATGAAAAAGTAAAAACAGGAAATATTGTGTTAAAAGCAGGAGAAGTATTAGGAAAGCATGAAGGACTAACAAATTATACGATAGGACAAAGAAAAGGTTTAGGAATATCATATAAAGAGCCATTATATGTCGTAGATTTAAATAAAGAAAAAAATGAAGTAATAGTAGGAACTGAAAAAGATTTATATTCAAAAACTTTATATGTAACAAATGTTAATTGGTTAGTATTTGAAGATTTAAATAATAAAATTGAATGCTATGCAAAGGTAAGATACAGAGCAAAAGAAGCAAAGGCAATTGTGTATAAAGAAAAGGGAAAAATGAAAGTAGAATTTGACGAACCACAAAGAGCTATAACACCAGGGCAATCAGTAGTTTTCTATGATGAAAAGGGAATTGTATTAGGAGGAGGAATAATAGCTTAAGGATTATAAAAATACTTGAGACAATGAAAATAATATGTTATACTCTAAACTGTAATATATGAATAATTTTAGGAAATTTTATATAAAATAACTTGTATAATAAAAATAAGTATGATATAAATATATATATAAATAAAGCTATATGAAAGGCGGTATTTGTGTGGAAGAAGAAACAGATAAAAACATAAAAACAATATTAATAGTAGATGATGAGCAACCAATAGTAGATATTTTAGTATACAATCTACAAAAAGAAGGGTATAAAACAATAGAAGCAAGTGATGGAATGACAGCAGTTGATATGGCGTTAGAACAAAAACCAGATCTAATTTTATTAGATATAATGTTGCCAAGACTAGATGGATTATCAGTATGTAAAAGAATAAAAAATTCATTAAATGTTCCAATACTAATGCTTACAGCAAAAGACTC
Source organism: uncultured Clostridium sp. (assembly GCA_946498265.1). GTDB lineage: Bacteria > Bacillota > Clostridia > TANB77 > CAG-508 > CAG-269. Next base: position 8,570 of record CAMMNR010000065.1, read on the forward strand.
TGAAATAGATAAGATTTTAGGGTTAGAATTAGGTGCGGATGATTATATAACAAAACCATTTAGTGTAAGAGAGCTTGTGGCAAGAGTAAAAGCAAACTTACGAAAAGTAGAAGCTGTTTCAAATTCTAATACAGATTATAAAAAAGTAAATGACAATAGAAAAGAAAATAAAATAGTAGTAGGCGAACTAGAACTAGACTTGGACAAATTTGAAGTAAAAGTAAGAGGAGAAATAATAGATTTAACTTTGAGAGAATTTGAAGTGTTAAAATTTTTAGCAACACAACCTGAACAAGTAGTAACAAGAGAAACTTTACTTGAAAAAGTATGGGGATATGAATACTATGGAGATATAAGGACAGTTGATGTAACAGTAAGAAGAATTAGAGAAAAAATAGAAAAAGATACATCAGCTCCTAAAATATTAATAACCAAAAGAGGCGTAGGATATTATATAGCTTCAACATAAAATGAGACAAAGGAGATGGACTGTAGGGAATTTGGGGACGGGGGTTTTTTTCCCTATTTTTGCCAAAGGGGACGG
>CAMMNR010000066.1 GCA_946498265.1 uncultured Clostridium sp.
TAATAGATGTTCTGTATTTTCTTTCCTATGTATATTATGTGCTTTTCTCTTTAGAATATCTTGTGCCAATTCAAATGTCTTTTTATCAATTATTGCTTCATGAGCATTTTTCTTTATTAGATATTCTGATTTTGGAAGTAACCTATATTTTTTTACTTTATAACTTACCATCTCACCTTTATGTTGTATTAAATCTCCTGTATATACTTTATTTGTTAATATAGATTTTATTGTATTGTGTCCCCATAAATTAGCAATTGCTTTACAATGATATCTTGAATTTCTTTGTTTATATACAGATGGGCAGTCTATTTTTCTTTCATTTAGTCTATGTGCTATATATGCAAGTCCATTTCCATTTATATATTCATTAAATATATATTTAACTACATCTGCTGCTTCCTCATCTACAATTAGTTTAGTAATATCATTTGGATGCTTTTTATATCCATATGGTGCAAATGCTCCAATGAATTCTCCTTTTTGGGCTTTTGTTCTTTTTACAGTTCTTACTTTTTTAGAAATATCTTTTGCATACATATCATTTACAACTGCTAAAAATGGTCCAATATCGTTATTATTCGTTTTTGAAAATGTATCTACTCCATCATTTACTGCAATATACCTAATATTTCTTGCAGGAAAATAGTTTTCTGTGTAATATCCAACCTGTATATAATCTCTTCCTAAACGTGATAAATCTTTTGTTATTACTAAATCTATTTTTCCTGCATTTACATCGCTTATTAATCTTATAAAATCTGGTCTATTAAAATTTGTACCTGTATATCCATCATCTGTATATATATCTACTAAAAACCAGTTAGAATGTTTTGCAATATATTCGTTCAAGAAAATTTTTTGATTTTTTATACTTTCTGATTCTGTTTTTGAGTCATCATCTCTTGATAATCTTAAGTACATTCCGTACTTTGTAAGTTTTACTTTCAATTATACTTGTTTCCATATTGCTAAATTTTCTCCTTCCTCATAGTACATCATTATTACTATGTCTATATACGAAAACAAGTTATTTAGGATTTTGTGTTTTGAATTCTAACTCTTCGGTCTCTTTATTGCAAGTCTTTTCTTGTAAATATATTGGAAGTAATATTTCCATTAGTTCTTGCAATGTTTTTCCTTCGTTTGAATAACTTCTTACTACATTCATGTCCACCTCTTTCTTTTTAAATGTATATGTCAAAACATATAATTTATTACTTCAAAAAACAGATATAAATCATTTCTATATCTGTTACAACCAATCAAAAAAGAGTCTAGCACTTTTTGCTAAACTCCATATTTTATATTGGTTAATTTTTGTATCACACTTTTCTTACATAAATCTCTAATACACTATTTTTAATACTGTATTAATAGACTTTTTGCTAACACTTTTATTGCATAACTACATTATACAATATCTGATAAACATTGTACTTTGCAACTTTTTGCTAACAAATTTTTTATATAAGAAACCTGTAGAGAATTTTTTATTTTCTCTACTTTATGTACCCTATTATATATAAATTTTTATATGTTGTCAAGAGTTTGTTTGATTTTTTTCTATAATAACTTACACTAGGGTTGAATATTACTAAATATTGTGCTACAATGTATATAATTCGAATAAAAGTTATCATTATGTTAGGAGGTTCTATTATGGACATTGCAAAGGATTTTATTGGAAAAAAAGTACATGTAACAATAGATAGAAAACTAGGTTCTAAACATCCAAATTGGAAATTTATATACCTTAATAACTATGGTTACATACCTAACACTATGAGTGGTGATGGTGAAGAATTAGATGCTTATATACTTGGTGTTTTTGAACCACTCGAGACTTTTGATGGTATCTGTATAGCTGTCCTTCATCGTTTAAATGAAGATGATGACAAATTAATTGTTATCCCTGAAGGCAAAAACTATACAGATGAACAAATTGATTGTCTTACAGAATATCAAGAAAGATTTTTCAAACATATTATAATAAGGTAACTTTTATGTACAGAAATCCTCACTTAATTATAATAAATTAAGTGAGGTTCTTTTTATTTATTCTATTATAGATGTCGTTTAAAATTGACAAATATTTTATAGATAGTATCCAATTAACAATATGTTTGAAGTCCTAATTTGTAATATTTGTATTTTTGGTTACATAATGTACATTATTAGTTGACAAGATTAAAAGATAATAGTATAATAATAACATACTAATTGTATAAGGATGTGTAAAATGAAAAAATTAGATATAATAAAAGGAAAAACTGATCAAATTCTTGTAATTTCTGGTGCTAGTGGTGTTGGAAAAACTACAACATGTGCTTTACTTGGATTATTGTATTCAAATAAATATGTGCATATTCCCTTTGAAAGAAGTAGAAAATCAAGACCAGGTGAATTCGGTTCACGCCATGTAGACATGGATACAATGTTTCAAAAATACCATAATGGTGAATATTTTAATATAGCCCCTGTAACACACGGTGGATATGCTGCTATAAGAACGGAGGACATTAAACAAGCTTTTAGTAATAATAAAGTTGCAGTTATAGAATATCCTCTTGAACAAATAGATGTCCTTGAAAAAAACTTTCCTTCAGCATATGTTACTGTAGTTGAACTTGTGGCACCTTCAGAGAAAGAGCGTTTTAGACGTTTGAAAAAAGATCACAAATATACAGATCAGCGTATTGAAAGTGATAAATTCGGATCAGGTAGAATAGATAGATATAAAAGTGATAATTTATTAACCCTAGATGATCATAATTTAGTTTTAATAACAGAAACAGGAAAGTTAGGAGATACTGTGTATGATATACATAGATATATGGAAATACAAAGTTTAACAATAGAGCAATTAAAAAGATTTGAAGAAACAGCAGGAATTAAAGGTGTTCAAAGTTTTTTAAAATCTCTTAGAGTACCAAAGCGTGATTATTCTAAATCAGAAAACTATGAGTTTTTGGAAAATAAACTACCTCATAATGATGATTTTGAAAGATAAAAAGTAAAAAAATAAAACTATTTTGTTTAGTTTTATTTTTTTACTTTTTATATGTCTTTTAGAAATATTTCATCTTCGATTATATCCTTCACACTTTCCTCTGGAGTAGAATATGTTGTATCTATAATTTTTGTATCTGGAAAACGCTTTAATATAATGCTCCTATAATTCTTTTCTATTTTCTCGAATTTTTCGGCAGAAAATAATACTTTATCAGAACCTGTGATTTCTTTTCCGTCTGCTATACGCATTTCTAATCTTTTGATTCTTTCATCAATCGTAGTCGTAATATAAAATGAATCCATATCTGGATAATTTTCTAGTAATTTGCTTAATTGTTCAATTTCTTCATAATCTTCTGGATTTCCCTTTTCAATTGTTGTGGCAAGATATTTTATTATCCATAAAGAATCTTGTAAAATTAATCCGTTTTCTTGATAATCTGAAATATCTTTTTTTATAGTATTTTGAAGTAATGGTTTCCATTCTTCTGGTGGTAACCAAGTATCTCTCTCCCTAACTTTTTGAATTGTATCTATTGGAGTTAAAAATTTCTTCTGAATTTTAAATATCCCTGGCATTAACATATCTATATTTTTTATAATTGTTGTTTTACCAGAAAAATCCATTCCACTAAATAATTTTATTTTTGCCATTTTATCACCCTTTAGGAATTATATTTTTTTATCTTGCTGTATATATTTTAATATCTTTTCAATACCTTTATTAACAGAAATATCTGAAGATGTATCAATAATAATTGAATTATCATATTCTTTAGCTTTATTTTCTAATTCATCATATACTATTCTTAAAAACTTAGGATTTTTTCTATAATAATCATGTACTGGTGAATCTTTGCTTTTTTCCATTCTTTCTTTAATGATTTCAAATGGTGGAATACAAAAAACTTCTATTGAAGGTTTTACTAAGAGATCTTTTTGCATTAAAGCATTAGGAATATCATATATATTATAATCACTATTAGAATATTTACCATATGCATTAATATATGTAGTAATAGCATCATAATATCTATCTTGTAGCACAATTGTATTTGAATCTTCTAATAAAGGCTTAATGACCTCTTGAGTATTTATTATTAAATCAGTAAGAAAATATGATACAGTAATAGGGTTATCTTTTACTCCTAGTATCTTTTTGAATTTTTTACCAATTTCAGTATATGTCATAGCTCCGTGATTATAGACAGGTTTAAGCTTCAATTCATTAATTTTTTCACTTAATTTTTGACATGTTGTTGTCTTCCCACTGCAACAAATTCCTTCAAACACAATAAAATTATTCATAAAAGAGCCTACCTTTCATTTAACAATATATATCCACGATAATATTTACTATCTTTTGTTAATTTAATAGGAAGATCACTATTAAGAATTAGTTGATTAACTTCAAGTAAATGCACATCATAATCATAATCTACATCCGTAGTATTAGGATTTTTCCAATCCTCTATTTCAAGCATTTCTTCATAAATAGATTCTGATTCATCTTTTTCAAAATATTTTACTTTATCATATGAAATATATAAACGATCACTGTTCTTTTCAATAATAGATACTTCTCTTATCATATTTGCATATAAGATAGGTTTTAGTTCTTTTTCGATTTTTACATCTAGTTCTTTAACAAAATCATTTACATCTTTATATTGTCCTCTTAATTTTGTACCAAGTTCTAGTTTTGAAACATATGGTTTATCTGGATCACACATATTTTTCTTATATAAAAATCCATTAAATTGTTCTGTAACCATATTACTGCCTCTCATGACATCTCCTCTATTTAGTATTGTTAACTCACTATCATCATAATATGTTTCATGTTTTTCCTTTGTAAAACTTTCTACTAGTTTGTATCCATGTTGATAAAGAAATTTGAGAACTTGTTTTGAAGAGCATTTATCATTTTTCTTTATTAAATATTTCAATTCTCTTTCATAATTTTTAAATTCCATAAAACTCCTCCCGATCATTTTATTTAGTACTAATAAATACACCTGTTTCTCTTGGAATATTTATAGCACCATCTTTAATTCTTATATCTTCAAAATACTGATAAAGATTAGCAAGATTTTCTTCAGAAAATCCCGAAATTGTACTAGTTGATTTCAACCAATCCATCAAATCTTCTGTTTTAGTGATTGCTAATATATTTTCATAATCAAATCTTTCTACAGAAGTAAAATATTTCCTTAAAATCTCACTTCCATTTTGAAGATTAAATGGAAGTTTCTCAGTAAACGCTTCTGATTTTGGATCAAATTGTTTTATTGCTTCATGTAAAAATGGACGCATGCCACCATTGCCATCTGTTGCTGAATAAAAACAACAGCCTTTTTTTAGAACTCTTTGAACTTCTAATAATGCCTTATTTAAGTCAGGCACATGAAAAAGCATATGGTTTGCAATAATCATATCAAAAGAATTATCACTATAAGGAATTGATTGAATATCAATTTTACAGAAAGAGACATTTTTATATGTAGAATATTTTTCTTTCACTAAACTTAACATGCCATCTGAAAAATCTGATAAAATCAATTTGTATCCTTTAGGAAGTTTCTCTATCCTACCTTCCCAATGACTTCCATTCCCACAACCAAGTTCTAATATAGACATATTTTCCTTAAAATCATATTTGTCAAACAACCAGTCAGCAAACTTATATTTATTAGTTGTATATTTTTTATAAAAGTCAATTCTTAATGCTAAATTTTTATCATTAGAAAATTGTTGTTTCACATTTTGTGTTTCATTCATAATTGACATAAGTTACACCTCCAATTTAATTTTATTCATTAAATAATCTCAATAAATAATTATATATATCTCTCTTTTGAGCATATTATACCGTTTTTGCTAAATTTTGTCAATTTATTTTTCTTCTATACTTTGCCAGAACATTTTATTGAAAAATCTAACATCAACTTACTTTATAAAAGGATTTTCTTTACCATCATAATTTAAATCATACTTTTTACATAAATTAGTTCCTTGCCTATTTATTTTTTCATAGAACTCACTATTTTGTGCTATTTGCAAAGTTATCTTCTCACTTAATTGTTTATCTGATATTCCATTTTCAACTTCTTCTAATACCATTTGCATAAAATCTAAATCTTTTAATTTCAATTGATAATATAAATCATAAAATTCTTTTTCGCCTATTGAATCTATTGCTTTAGGTGAAGAAATAGGATCAATTATCATATCATATAATTTCATATGTGATTTATGCCATCTCTTTAATGCATTATACACTAGTTTAACTTTTGGATCTGTTATATCATATTTATTATTATCGTATACATCGTTTTCTACAATTTTATGTTCCTTTCTCAATTTTTCAGTATATAAAGTTCCATCTGCTGCAAACATTTCTGAAAAAATTCCTTTTGTTATAATCCAATCATATTCCCTTAAAAATTCATAGTTTTCTTTTAACTCTTGAAATGTAGTATTATCATCAAATAAGATAAATCCTGCTTGAACATAAATTCCATGTTTTTTTAATATATCTAATGCTCTCTTATTATCTTCTAAACTAGCACTTTTATTCATTCTTCTTAATGCTGTATTTGAGCCATTTTCTATACCACATGCAAATGAATGGAAACCTGCTTCTTTCAAATACTCCATTTTTTTATCTTCCACTTGGTCTGCTTTTAAAGAGCCTCTAAGTGATAAATCTATTTTTCTTTCTTTTATCTTATCTCTAAATTCTTTTGCCCAATGTTCATCTCTCTCTGTTTCTAAAAAACTATCATCAATAACTTTTATATATTTTACACCCATATTTTGCAATTGCTCTAATTCATTAACTATATTATCTACACTTCTTCCTCTCCATTTTTTACCTATAGATAGTTTATTAAAAGCATTTACAGAACAAAATAAGCAATTTCCCATACATCCTCTTGCTGTTAATATATTTATGGTAGATTTTCTATCTTTTGCCATTTTCATTGTATCTCTAGCTGGAAAAGGAATTTCATCAAGGTCTTTTATTAATTCTCTTTTTGGAGTTCTACTAATCTCCCCATCTTTTTCATATACTATTCCTTTGATTTCGTCAATTTGTCTATTAGTATTTCCAGTAAAATAATCACACACTTCTACGATTGATTCTTCTCCTTCACCAATCATAGCAATATCAAATATATTATCTTTAACAAATTTTTGTGGATTAAAAGATGGTCCAAATCCACCACACATTAATTTTATATTTGGATTTATTTCTCTTATTTTTTTAGCCAATTCGATAGATTTATCATTGTTTGACATATAACATGATATACCAACAATAGCAGTCTCTTTTGAATTAATTATTTTTCTTAATACTTCTTCATCGGTTAATCCTCCAAGCCATCCATCTATAATTTCAACATTATATCCATTTTTTCTCAATACAGCTGCTAAATATGATAATCCTAAATTTTCTTCTGATGTTCTATGTGTATCTGGTGATAATGTTGTAAGTATAATTTTCTTATCTCTCTTTTCTTGAGCATTTTGTAAATATTCCATATATTTATCAATTTCAGTATAATTGCTATTGCCTTCAACATATATGATATTTTTTCTCTTATCCAATATAATATTTTTTTCATTCTCCACTGTAAATAAAAAATCATTATCTTCAAAATTTAGTCTACACATTGCTTTTATTTTCTCATCTGTAAGAGTTAAATTTTCTTTAATTACTGTTTTTGTTTTCATTTATATTTCTCCCTTACTTTTTTGGTTTACCTATCCAAGTACATAGATAATTTTCATGTACTAATTGTTTTTTTCCCTTTTTATACTGAATATTTCTATCTATTTCTATGTCTTTAAAACAAAATGGATCTCTTGCGTACAAATCTTTTTCACCAGTTTCGCACTTTTTATATGTATATGCCATTGCAAAGCAACCACCTCTACATATCTCTGCTTTTTTGCAATCCCTACAACCTTCTATTTTATTATAATTTTCTTTTCTAACTTTAAAAGCATTAAATTGTTCAGAATTAATTATGTCAAAAATATCATCAGTCAATAAATCACCAACTCTATAATCATGCATATATACACAAGGAGATACAGGTATTTTTCCTTCAGGTGTTATCGAATTAATTCTCATAGAATATATTCCACATGCACAACCATTAACTTTACTATTCTCAGTTAATCCAGACAAAGTAGGTTCGCTTAATTCAACGGTATCACATTTTTCAAACAAATATTTATAATTTTCTAATACTTGTTCTTTAGTAGGTACAAGTTTGAAATGTTGTTTTTGTATCGGTTTTAATAAATTAAATCTAATATTAGAATCATATTTTTTAGCCAATTCTATTAAAGCATCTATTCGGTCTTTTGTGAAATTCCAGTTCATTGCACACATTATAATTCCTGATTCTATATGATTTTCTTTGCATATCTCCAATGCTTGAATAGCATATTTATATACATCTCCACCTCTATTTTCATTATGCTCTTTTTCAAAAGGTGAATCAAAACTAATATCTACGTCATTTAGTAGTTTTAAACATTCTGGATATGTATTTTTTAAAGCAATCAAGCTTATTCCTGCTGTAGTTATTCCAACTTTAATATTTCTTTTATTCAATTCTTTTAAAATATATGGTAACATACTTTTATGAACATCAAGTCCATTAGTAAATATCGGTTCATTTCCTCCTAAGTTTACTGTTTCCACATTTAATTTTTGAATTTGTTTAATAACTTTATCTACTATTTCTTTTGTTAAGTTTTGCCCTTTTTTTCTAACAGTAAAAGAATAGCAATGTTTACATTTACATGGACAATCATTGCCTAGAGTCCATCCTATATTTTTTATCACATCAATCCCTCCATCTTTCATGGCAAATTATACCATTTTATGTAAATTATGTCAAATATAAATTCTTTAATGACTATGAAAAAGAAAAATATAATAAATAATGAGAATAACAAAAATGAATGATATTATAATATATAAAATAACATCATTCATTTTTGAATTTTCTCAAATGCTACAAGTATAATCTTTAA
>CAMMNR010000067.1 GCA_946498265.1 uncultured Clostridium sp.
AATTCTATCAATTTTATTTTGAATTTTTCTATCAGTTTTATTTTAACATTTACAGTTTCGTTGTTCGGAAACCGCTCTGTAAGAAGTTTTGTACCGTTGAGTGTAAGCATAAGCTGATACCCCCTAAAAAAATTATTTGTTTTGGTGATTTGCAAAAAGATATTATTCTTCTTACATAATTACGCAAAACTTATAACTAGTATAGCATAATTTACATAATTTTGCAATAGGTAAATTCTTAACGAAAACTAATAAAAACATACTATTTTCAAGCATTTTTTAAAATTGACATAATTCTAGCATTGTGATATAATATAATCCAATTGTTTTTGACAAAGCTATCAGCGATTACAGATAGCCTAAAAAACAAAGCTAAAAATATGTTGTTACTATTAAATCATTAATTTCAAGGAGGTTTTTCATTATGGTAAACTATGGTTTTGTGAAGTGTGCTATTGCAACATTCAATAGTGGACTTTCTAATCCTGTGGATGCAACAAAAAAAATAAAGGATTTAATAAAACACGCTGATTCGCGGAATGTAAAGGTACTAATATTCCCTGAACTTTCTATGACAGGTTATACTTGTCAGGACCTTTTTGGTTATTCGCAACTTATGGAATCAACTATGGAATGCTTGAAGGAACTTGTATCCTTTTCTACATCTTATGATGTTCTTTTTGTTGTAGGAGCACCTATAAATGTTTCTGATACTTTGTATAACTGTGCTATTGCCATTCAGGCTGGAAAGATTCATGGAATTGTTCCTAAACAATATCTTCCGAATTATGGTGAGTTTTACGAAAAAAGGTGGTTTACGGCTTATACAGACACTTCAATTACATCTGTTAATTTGTTTGGTGAGAATGTGCCTTTTGGCAATTTAATCTTTTCATCAGCTGCAGGTTATAGGTTAGGAGTAGAAATCTGTGAAGATTTGTGGTCTGTTATCCCGCCTAGTTCTTATCTGGCATTAGCCGGTGCGAACATCATCGCAAACTCATCTTCAAGTAATGAATTGGTTGGCAAAGATGAGTATCGCAAAGAGTTGATTAAAACGCAAAGTTCGAGAACCGTTTCGGCATATCTTTATACTTCTACAGGTTTTTCCGAATCAACAAGTGATTTGGTGTTTGGAGGTAGTGGCTATGCTTATGAAAATGGCAGACAATTAGCAGCTACTAAACGCTATCAGGTTGAAGATCAGATTGAGATATTTGATGTCGATATCGAAGCTTTAACAAATGAAAGAGTGGCCAACAAGACATTCAGCGATAGCAAGAGAAACTTAACTCAATCTTATAGAGAGATTTTTATTCCTCAGAAAGCTACCCATGATGAAGGCTACTCAATTAATCGAAGTGTGAACACTCATCCTTTCGTACCTACTTTGGACAATGATTCTCGCAGTAAAGTCTGCAAAGAAATCATTTCCATTCAGTCAACTGGTTTGGCAAGGAGATTATCCGCAATCAAAAACACAAAAGTTACAATCGGCATTTCCGGAGGTTTGGATTCAACTTTAGCATTACTTGTATGCTATGATGCTTTCAAAAAACTAAATCTCGACGTTTCAGAAATTATGGGAATCACAATGCCCGGATTTGGCACAACAGACCGCACTTATAATAATGCTGTTAAATTGTGTGAAGAATTAAGCATAACTTTACGTGAGATTCCTATCAGGGATGCTTGTATGCAGCATTTCAAAGATATTGGACACGATCCTGCTATTCACGACATAACTTATGAGAATGTCCAAGCAAGAGAAAGAACCAAGATTCTTATGAATATGGCAAATAAGCATCATGGAATTTTGGTCGGAACCGGTGATTTATCCGAACTGGTATTAGGTTGGTGTACCTACAATGGAGATCACATGAGCATGTATGGAGTTAATTGCTCTATACCTAAAACTCTGGTGAGATATCTTATTGAATGGTATGCTATTGAATCCGGTAAGGAGAATCCTGAACTTAAGGATACATTATTGGATATTATAAATACTCCAATTAGCCCTGAGTTGCTTCCGACTGATGGTAAAGAGGTTGTTCAGAAAACGGAGAATACCGTTGGACCTTATGAGGTTATTGACTTCTTTATCTATAATCTTTTGAGAAAAAGGTTTTCTCGCAACAAGATTCTGTATTTGGCTAAGATTGCTTTCAATGGAACATATACTGCGGATGAACTCTCTAAATACTATGATGGTTTTATTACGAGGTTCTTCCATAATCAATTTAAGAGAAATTGTATTCCGGACGGTCCTATGGTCGGAACAGTAAGTGTTTCACCAAGAGGCGATTTAAGAATGCCATCTGATGCAGATTCTAACAATTGGTAATAATATGTCATCATAGTAATAACAGTTTTTGGTTTAAGGAATGAGTGGGTGCATACCTGCTCATTTCTTTCGTAATTTCTGATATAACTCTTATAATAACAAAAATAAAATCTTCAAAAGCAGTAAATTCAACTATTGTATCGAATCTTTTAGATATAGCACCGAGCAACACTCCACATGGGCGTTCGGAACCTAAATTTCCATAAAACCCTCCTCTGAATGAACAAGGATAAGTTCTGTCAAAACTATATTCTAATGTCCATTCCCATACATTCCCAGCAAAATCATATATATTCATTTTTTTAGCATCTTCTGATGCTCCTGTTGTTAATATCATTTCTCCATTTTTTTGTCCTTGCGTTATATCTAACCATCGACTATTTAAACTACTTGGATTAGTATTGCATTTTCCTCTTGATAACATTATTGGAGCATTACTATGGTTTCCCCATTTTGAACTATCTGAATTTATTTCGGATGTTGTTAATCCTGATTTTTCTAAAAATTTACATGTTAGATCCCATTGTATTCCAAATATTAAACTACTTGTTTTTTCGCCTATTGATAATTGTTTTGACAATGTTTGGGCTTGACTACATCTTAAATAAGTATATGGATATGCATTTGCTTTTATTACTGGTATTTCTGTTATTGGATGTTCGTTCTGAGTATCATCTTGATAATTTCTGAAATTGTCTTCTATTCCTACTTCATATCTTCCAATCCAAAATCCTCCATTTTTATATACACTTCTTAACATATTATTTTTTGTTGCGTTGTATTTGCTAGCATTTTCAAATCTGCATTGTTCTGTGGAGAAAAATTCATCTGAATGATAAATTTTTCTATACTCGCTCGCATATTGTTCTAAATCTTCATATATTGTATTACATTGTTCATCTGTGATATTATCTACATCTAAATCTATTCCTACTGTTAGATATACTTCTTCTGTTTTTGGTACTTCTACCCATACCCATTCATTTCCATTTGCATCTATTATTACTAATCCGTTTGCTAACGTATTTTCTCCTTCTACTTGTGACACTGCACATTTTGCTGGTATTGCTATTTTTTCACCATTTAAATCTTGATATTCATATTCTTCTAAATGTGTTGTAGCTTCTGTTTGTGCTAATTTTTTTAGTTATTCTTCTCCTGCTATTTGTGTTTCCTCTTTTGCTTGATTTGCTTTTGTTAGTAATCCATTCTCTCCAGTCAAAGTTGCAATACTTACTCCTGCTAATATTAACAAAACTATGACAGTAATACACACTAACTTTTAATAACTGATTATGCTATACTTGATGTGGAGGTAAATGTGCTATGACTTTGTCTCAGGCTATTATTGATAGAATACTGAAACTTCAACAAGATAGAAAAATAACTACTAATAAATTAGCTACTCTTTCTGGTTTAGCTCAGCCTACAGTAAGAGATGTTTTATACGGAGTTAGTAAATCTCCAAAAATTAATACTATTTTGCATATATGCGAAGGATTAGATATAAACTTAAGAGAATTCTTCAATGATCCAATTTTTGATAATGTTGTAGATGAAGAAAATGATGAATATATATAAATAGCATAATGACTAATAATTTAAGTAACTATGCTATTTTTTAGTGCGACATGCCTGTCGCACTAACGAAAAAACAACCTACAAACTTTATAGTTGTAAGTTGTTATAATTTGGAGCAGGTAGTGGGAATCGAACCCACGTCATTAGCTTGGAAGGCTAAGGTTCTACCATTGAACTACACCTGCATATTTAATTACATTTAAGTACAGGATTTGGAGCAGGTAGTGGGAATCGAACCCACGTCATCAGCTTGGAAGGCTGAGGTTCTACCATTGAACTACACCTGCAAAGTATTGCCCCTGACATTTATAAATTATAAATGTTTTTATTCCGTTTGTCAATACTTTTTCACAAAAAAATTTTTTTATTTCCGCATAAATTCATTTTTTTGCACCTTACATTTTGAACTCAAACTTTTTTGAATTCTTTTTTTAATAATACTTTACTGTACATTTTCATTATTTTCAATAGAATTGATACATGCTTTTATTAATCCCACAAACAATGGTGCTGGATTATTTGGTCTTGATTTTAATTCTGGATGAAATTGTGATGCTATAAAATATGGATGATCTGGTATCTCTACCATTTCTACTAATAATCCATCTGGTGATGTTCCACATACTTTCATTCCAGCATTTTCTAATTGTTCTTTATACTCATTATTATATTCATATCTATGTCTATGTCTTTCTGATATTTTTTCTTCTTCATATACTTTACTTGCCAAAGTATCTTTTTTTATAATACATGGATATGCACCTAAACGCATTGTTCCACCTTTTTTATCTATTCCCTTTTGTTCTTCCATTATATGTATTAAAGGATTTTTTGTGTTTTCATCTATTTCAGTTGAATTTGCATCTTTTATACCTAATACATTTCTTGCAAATTCTATAACAGCCATTTGCATTCCTAAACATATTCCTAAAAATGGTATTCTATTTTCTCTTGCATATCTAATTGTTTCTATTTTTCCTTCTATTCCTCTATTTCCAAATCCACCTGGAACAACTATTCCATCAAATTTTTCAAGCTTGTCTTTTACATTATCTTTTGTTATAGTTTCTGAATCTACTAATTCTATTTTTACATTTACTTCGTTCGCAAAACCTGCATGGTGCAAACTTTCTATAACTGATAAATATGAATCCTCTAATTTTACATATTTTCCTACTATCGCTATTTTTACTTGTCTATTTTCATCTATATTTCTTATATTTTCAATCATTTTTTCCCATTTTTCATTATCAGGAACATAATTATCTAATTTTAGGTGATTACAAATTTCTCTTGCCAATCCTTCTTCTTCTAACATTAATGGTACAGCATATAAACAATCTGCTGTTTTATTTTGTATTACACTTGTTTTTCTAACATTACAAAATAGAGATAGTTTTTCTCTAATACTATCTGGTATGTCTGTTTCTGTTCTACATACTAAGATATTAGGTTTTATTCCAAAACTTTGTAATTCTTTTACTGAGTGTTGTGTTGGCTTTGATTTAATCTCATTAGAACCGAAAATATATGGTAATAATGTTACATGAACATATATTACATCTTCTGGATTCTTTTCTAATCCTACTTGTCTTATTGCTTCTATTATTGATAATCCTTCTATATCTCCTACAGTTCCTCCTATTTCTGTTATAACAATATCTATGTCACTTTCTTCAAATCCATATATCTTTTCTTTTATTTCATTTGTTATATGAGGTATTACTTGTACAGTTTTTCCTAAGTAATCCCCTCTTCTTTCTTTTTCTATTACATTTGAATAAATTTTTCCCATTGTAACACTAGAATTATGTGTTAAATTTTCATTTATAAATCTTTCATAATGACCTAAGTCTAGATCTGTTTCAGCTCCATCGTCAGTCACAAAAACTTCTCCATGTTCATATGGATTCATTGTTCCTGGATCCACATTTATATATGGGTCAAATTTCTGTATTGTTACCTTATATCCTCTATTTTTCAATAATCTTCCTATTGATGCTGCTGTTATTCCCTTTCCTAATCCTGAAACAACTCCTCCTGTTACAAAAATATACTTTGTATTCATAATACCTCCTAACAAAAAAAAGATTAAAAAAATTCCAAATTGGTTTTTTTTTAATCTTATTTATATATTATATCTTTTTTAATAAAATTGCAATATTTTTATTAAACTTTTTCTACTTCTACAGTTTCTATTTGTTCTTCTGAAACATCTGCAATTTTTATATTTCTTAAGTGATTTATTTTTTCCCATGTTGTTTCTCTCTTGAATAAACATTTAAAGTTTATCAATAACCATGAACCCATAAACAATGGATAACAAATTAAGCCTTTAATCATTGGTTTAATAGCTCTTCCATCTAAAAGCATTGCTATTAAAGATGTTCCTATTGGTAATAAGAATGTAGGAATTAAATATTTTAAAATATTTTCTATTAATTCTGCATTTGTCATTGCATCTCCTGCATACATTAAGAAATTTGTTAATAATAAAACTATTGTTATTATGAACATTGGTATACTTCCTACTATATATAATAATCCGTCAAAATTCATCATTGTTTTATTTTCTTTTGCTGCTACTGCTAATGATTTTGTATATTCTTTTATACATTGCATATGTCCTACTGTCCATCTGCTTCTTTGTGACCAAGATTGTTTAAATCCTGTTGGTTGTTCATCATATACTATCGCATCAGTTGCCCAACCTAATCTTTTTCCTTGTATTATTCTTTTTAATGAAAATTCTATATCTTCTGTTAATGTTACTGTGTCCCATCCTTGTGGTTTTACTATGTCGAATTTAACCATAAATCCTGTACCATTTAATAATGGTGATAGTCCTAAATTATATCTTGCTAAATGATAAAATCTATGCATTGTCCAATAAAATAATGCATATCCTGCTGTAATCCAGTTATCAGATGGATTTTTTATATCTCTATATCCTTGAACTACTTCTTCACCTTGACACAACTTTTTATTCATATTTTTTATGAAATTTTTATCAACTATATTGTCAGCATCAAATACGAAAAATGCGTCATATGGTGCATCTTCTTGGATTTTTTGTTTTAAAAACCAATCTAATGCATATCCTTTTGTTTTTTTGCTTGGATCAAATCTCTCATATACAATTGCTCCTGCTTCTCTTGCTATTTTTGCTGTATTGTCTGTGCAATTATCTGCTATTACATATATGTCATATAATTCTTTGTTATAGTCTTGTCTTTTTAAACTTTCTATTAAGTTTCCAACTACCATTTCTTCATTATGTGCTGGAATTATTGCCATAAATCTGTGGTCTTTTTTTACTTTTAATGGTTTGTCTTTTATTTTTACTAGTGAGCATAAACTTACTAATATTTGATATAGCCAAAATATTGTTATTATCCATACTAAAGCTTCTCTTAGTATATATAAATAATCCATTTTTTTACCTCTCTTTTTATTTTTTATATTTAATATTATTATGCTTCCTTTTCTATTATACTATTATTGTTAAAATTATGCAACATTTTTGACTATTTTTTTCAAAATTAAAGATTTTTTAAGAATTTTTTAATATAAATATTTATTCACTGAAACTATTCAAAATTAAGATTCATATTTCAATTTCACAAAATCTTTTCCTTTTATAAGTACAAACTCTATAATTTGACAATTTTCCTAGTATCAATTACAATTTAAGTGCATAAATTATTATTAACATATTTCTAAAAAATAATTTAGTGTAAAAAAATTTTTCACTAATAATACATTTATTAGGGCATTAAATGCTCAAATGGAGGTTTTTATGTTAAAAAAATACAAAGTTGCAATTGTTGGTGCAACAGGTCTAGTTGGTAGAACTGCCTTAAGAGTTCTCGAAGAAAAAAATTTACCAAATATAGAATATTTTCTATTTTGTTCAAAAAAATCAGCTAATACAAAAATTAACTTTCTAAATACTACATATATAACTCAAGAATTAACGGGAAGCACTTTTGATGATTATCATTTAGATTATGCAATTTTTTGTGCTGGTGGAGATGTATCTAAAAAATATGCTCCTATTGCTGTTTCAAAAGGTTGTATTGTAATTGATAATAGTAGTGTTTTTAGAATGGATGATAATGTTCCTTTGGTAGTTCCCGAAGTTAATGCAAAAGATGCTTTTAATAATTCTGGTATTATTGCTAATCCTAATTGTTCTACAATACAAGCTGTATTACCTTTAAAAGCTTTAGATGATAAATACGGAATTAAAAGAGTTATTTATTCTACATATCAAGCTGTTTCTGGAGCTGGACGTTCTGGAATTGAGGATTTACTTAATAAATCTTCTGGTGATAATCTAAAAAAATTCCCTTATTCTATATATAATAATTGTATTCCTCATATAGATGTGTTTCTAAATGATGGCTATACAAAAGAAGAACATAAAATGATTAATGAAACTAGAAAAATTTTAAATAAACCTAATTTGCCAATAACTGCTACTACCGTAAGAGTTCCAGTTGAAAATTGTCATGGCGAATCAATCAATGTTGAATTGGAAAATGATTTTGATTTATATGATGTTAAGATGACCTTTGAAAATTTTCCTAATATAATTGTTGTT
This sequence comes from uncultured Clostridium sp., assembly GCA_946498265.1. Lineage (GTDB taxonomy): Bacteria > Bacillota > Clostridia > TANB77 > CAG-508 > CAG-269. The sequence goes on from CAMMNR010000067.1 coordinate 8,532, forward strand.
GATAATACCCAAAAAAATCATTATCCTTTAGCAACTATAGCAAATGGTAATGATGAAGTTTATGTTGGAAGAATTAGAAGAGATTTTAGTATTAAAAATGGTCTTAATTTATGGGTAGTTGCTGATAATTTAAGAAAAGGTGCTGCAAGTAATGCTATTCAAATTTTAGAATTTCTACTTTCAAATAAATAAAATTCAAAACTATGTTAGATTTTAATCCTAATACTATTTGATAATTTTTAAAGTTTAGTTGTTTTTTATGTTTTCTTATAATATAATGTGAACAAGAAAAAATATAATTATACTTTTTCTGTTATACTCTTAATGAAAGAAGAGATTTTTATGAAAAAAATTTTATTTAAAGGCTGTGGAACAGCCATTGCAACACCTTTTACAGAAAACGGTGTAAATTTGCCAGAATTTAAGAGATTGGTAGAATGGCAAATCAAGCAAGGAGTTGATTCTATTATTGTATGCGGTACAAGTGGTGAATCTTCTACTATGACAAAGGAA
>CAMMNR010000068.1 GCA_946498265.1 uncultured Clostridium sp.
ATTCTATCAATTTTATTTTGAATTTTTCTATCAGTTTTATTTTAACATTTACAAAAACAAACTGATGAAGTTTTTGCATGAAGGAAAAGGTCCTCAGATTGAGGTACTTATCAATAGGAACAATCGTAAAAACGAGATGTTTCATGATGATATTTCAATCTGCTTCTAAGGAGGTATTGGAATGGCGATTACATTTACAAGCCTGAGTCGCATTGAGAGCCTTAACAAATTGGCAGAAGGTGGCGAGGCAACAATCTATGAGTATGACTCCAAAAGAGTTATCAAGATTTTCAAGCCGAATGTGGATTTGGCTAGAAAAGAACAGAAGGTCAATTACTTTATTTCCATAAAAGGTCAATTTCCTCAGAATGTCATTGGTCCGGAAGAAGTAGTTACTGTAAAAGGTAAGTTTGTTGGGTATGCAATGAGAAAGCTGGTAGATAACGAAGATTTGCACATGCTCACTAAACCTAAGTATTTGACTGCTGCACGACTTTCTAATCAGGATGTATTGCAGATTATCACAGACTTAGGATTACATCTTGGAAAATTGCACTCCACCGGCGTTATTGTCGGTGATATAAGTGATTATAATTTCCAAATGAATGGCAAGTGTGATTACTTTATCGACGTTGACAGCTGGGGATTTGAAGGAAAGTATACTCCCGATGCCTATACAGAACTCTTTACCTGTCCGGATAGTTATGCAGCTAATGGAAGTATTAAATTCTCGAAAGAGAATGAGAATTACAATTTTGCAGTTCTCGCTTTCAATATGCTGACAAGAATTCATCCTTTCGGTGGAACATATCTTCCTGATAAAAATCTTTCCATATTGGAAAGAATGAAAAGGAAAATCTCCATCGTTGGGGCTCATAAGGGAGATATAAAAATCCCTAAAATCATTGGCAGTTGGAAATGGATGTCCCCTCAACTGGAAAAGGATTTCGTTGAAATCTTTGAACAGGGAAAGAAAATGGACATTACACCTGATCTTCAAGAACTTCTCAAAAATATGAAGTATTGCAGCACGCATGACATTCATTACTATTCTAAGTTCAATGAGTGTCCGCTTTGTAATGAGAATGCGAAGGTCAAGGCAGCTCCTGTTGTGGCAAAAGTTACTCAGACCGCAAATGGACCGCAGATTACTATTGTATTTTCTGGTGTAGATTGTGCATATATCTTAAGCAATGTGCATTATCTCACCGGAACTGGTGAAGCTGTCCACTTTGAAACTGGTCGAAAGTTTGCGATTGCCAGAGGAAAAAGAGTAGATTTTTCCAATGATGGAAAAGTTGTGTATGTTGCTGATGATGATACCATTGAAGTATATGATGCAAATAATCAGATTACTGCTACCATCGAACGTATGCACAAGTCTAATTATCTTGTGAAAGACAGAAATGTCTATTACGTTGATAGAGGCAATAATTTGGTCAATCTGTCCATTACTCAGTATGGGAACATGCCTAAATATTTAGGTCAGGTATATAATTCTCTCTTTGAGGTATCTGAGGATGGAAAGGTATTTAGTGCATCTATGTATCCGAAAACGGCAATTATCACCACATCTGATTATACATTTGAGGTGAACTACTCTGGTAGAATCAATGAGTATGCTATCAAGTATGATAAGGCAACTCAGAGATGGCTGTTTGTTTACCAAATGCCTAACGGAAAATATCGTACATTGGTATTTGCTAAAAACCGAATTGAATATGATGATGATGTAATCATGTATAATGCTCAGCCTTTGGGTAACATTGATTTCTTTAACAACACCATCTATGATCCGGCTGATGGCAGAATTATTGGAACTAATATCATTAAGAATACAGCTAAGGAATTCAATTGCAGTGTAGTAGATGAGAGTTCCAGACTCCAATTTACAGACCGTGGGTTCAAAATCTACAACAAGAACAATATCTATAACTATGGTTGATTGAATTAGCCGATGGTAATTCCAGAAGCTAAACAAACTAACGGTAAAATCATAAGTAAGAAAAAATCCCTAAGTAGTTTTCTGCTTAGGGATTTTCTCAAGTAATTTAAATCCTAATGAAATATTGTAATATGCTTTATATGTAAAAGTCAATATGAAATTGGTTCTTCCGCAAATAATGTGATTAATATTGCAGAAGAACCAGTTTTATTTTATCATTTACATTCCAATTGAGCCTTCGCTGGAATTTACTTTTAAAATTAAGGTTTTTACAAAATTTTGTAAAAATACTTGCATTTTTACAAAAAATATGGTATAAATATGTTGAGTGGTACTCAAGAAACTTTCGAAGCCTTGAGTCATTTTTTATATCTTATGGAGGTAACATGAAAGAATTTAAAAGCAACGAAGAATTAATTGAATATCTAATATCTAAAAATTTAATTATAAATAATAAAGAACAAGCATTAAGGAATATCAAAAAATACTCATACTATTCGATCGTAAATAGTTATAAAAGCGTTTTTAAAAATAAAGACAACAATTATAAACCTAATTCATCTTTTGAAGAAATATTCGCTCTATATGAATTTGATAAGAATATAAAAGCTATATTTTTAAAATTTACTTTAGAAATAGAAGTTGTAATAAAGTCGCTTATGGCAAATACTTTAGCAGAAAAATATGGTATTCAAGATTACTTAAGACCAGAAAATTTTGATGAAAATGCTAATAAAGATCTCATAAATAATTTAATTGAAAGCATAAATAAAGAGATTAATGACAACTATAATAAGCATACAGCAATTAAACATTATAAAGACACATACAATTTTATTCCACCTTTTGTACTTACTAAGGTTCTAACATTTGGTACTATTAGTAGATATTATGGCTTACTTAAACAGAATGATAGACAAGATATAAGTAAATATTTTAAAATTTCTGATAAGTTATTAAAACAAATACTTGCTAACATAACAATGATAAGAAATATCGCTGCACACTCAGATAGATTATTTTGTTATCGTAATAAGTACTACATTAGTTTTAAAAATATAGATAAAAATTATAAAAGAACTGGTAACTTTACTAATATATACATGATTATACAGTGTATGAAAATTTTATTAGATGAAGAAAAATTCAAAGAATTTGAAGATTTATTTAATATAGAAGTCAACAAACTAAAAGAGAAATTAAATTCAATTAATATCAATGATATATTAAGAATAATGGGATTTAATGTATAAAAAATATATCTTTACAATATAATATTTATGAGTGGTACTTAGAAAACTTTCGAAGCTCTGAGTCATTCAATAATAGCCTGAAATCTTACTTTCAGGCTATTTTAACTATTATTATTATTGCAAAATAATCTAATTAAAATATTTGCAATTTAATAATTTTTCTTCACCGAAATGCCCATATTTATCTAATTATTTTTTTCATAAACTTGAATTAAATAATTTAAAAAAGCAGAACAAGATACAAGCATATACTTTGCTTCTTCAAAAGTAGTATTTTCATCAACACCATTATTGTGCCTAATACCACTTTTATTAGAAGTATAACCATACAAAGAAATAAAAGCATTTTTCATTGCACTATGTATTTTTAATCCATTTTTTTCTAAACTTTTTAATGCTTCACCTAGAGTAGCATTATTTGTACCTAATATAATGTTGCATATAGCTTCAATTGCGGAAATAGATTCTTTGACTGAATTTGAATAATCAGGTTTCTCTCTATTATACAGTAAGTTTAATGCCTTATTTATGCTTTCGCTACAAGCAGAATATTTAGTATTTAATGCTTCTTTTATTTCTTTTTATTGAAGTATTAGGATATGGTTTTGATATTAAAAAAATGAAAGATTTATTAAATAAAAATGTATATAGTTTTTATAATAAGCAAATTGCAGAATCAAAATTAAACTTGGTTACTTTTAAGAAATATGGTGTATGTTTTAGTTCGGAATTTGAAAAGAAAATGGCAGAACATCCAGAAGAATTATTTGATCCAAATAAAACATCTAGTAGAAAAGCTTTTCTTGAAGAAATAAAAAAATATCCACAAAATGCTAGATTTTTTAATAGTCAAGAGCAAATGGAAGAAATAACAATTAGAGATTTTACAAGGAATATTGTATATAATCCTAAAAGTAGTTTGTATGTAGACCAAAGTCCATTATATCCATCTTTAAATAAGACAATAGAAATGATACATCTAGCAAGAGGAATTGCTTTTTTAGCACATTTGTATGAATATTCGCCAACGGTAGCAGAAAATTTAGAAAAAATACCATCTAATTATCAATTAGATGGTATTGAGTGTTATTATACCACATTTACAAAAGAACAATCGAGATTTTTGGAAAAATATTGCAAAGAACATAATTTATATAAATCTTATGGTAGTGATTTTCATGGATATGAAGTAAAGCCAAATAATCATATGGGATTGGGAACTGAAGGCGAAAAAATGGATAAATCAATTATATCTGAATGGATAGATAAGGTTAATAATATATTAATACCTATATCAAATAGACAAAAATTTATTGAAAGCATAAGAACAGAAAATCAATATAGTGAAAACAACATAAATATCATAGATAAAAAAGATGAAAATATAGAAGATATTGAATTATAATGTATAATATAGGAAAAAAACGAAAAAATTAGTTAATTGCTATATAAGGTGGCTAGTTAGAAATAATTAGTTGTCAGTTTTTTATTTTAAGTTATACTAATTTCAATGGTTGATAAGGTGATTTTAGTAAATTAAGGAAGGAAAACGATGAAGAAAATAATATTAAGTTTTAAAATAAAAAGGGTTGCTCTATTTATGAGCAACCACTTTGATTAATATAGATAAAAATAAGTAAAGTTGTTTTAAAGTTCATCATAAAAAGTATCTGTATAATTATCAGATTGACTATTGTTAGTGGCTCTATTTAAAGAACGATAAGATTTATACAATAAAATAATCATTGCAATTAATATAACATCAAATAAATAAGGTTTTATATAGTAGAAGTATCTGTCAAAACTTAGATAATAACCAGATACTTTTGTTATAACTTCTATTATATTTACACATAGATTGAAAAAGTCATAAATGATGAGTCATCCAATTGGAATCATAGCTATAATAGTGTTCCTTTTTCCTGATTGAAAATCATTTTTGAGAATTTTATTAAGAGCAAATATAAAAGAAATTATTTCAAAAATTAAACCAAAGTCAAAAGCGTTATAAAAAAATATACCACTTAAATAAGTCGCAAAACTAAATATAGATAAGCCAATACAAATTTTTAATAAATTAATAGTCTTATTTTTATATACGTTTTCTATATGTTTTTTATTTTTTAAATCTTCCATTTTCAATCCTTTCTTAAAGTATAAATTTAGAATAAAGAATTTGAATTATTGTCAATCTTTTTATTATTGGATTTCATTAAAGCCCAATTTTCTTACTTTGATAGGAACTTTGGAAAAGTTTCCTGCTGAATTGCTTTTTACATTTATGTTCTTATTTTATAAAATTTTATAGAATAATGCAATTATTATCATGAAATTTTTTAATAAACACTTATATATTTTTACTTTTACACTCCAAATAACTTGTAAATTTTTCTTATTTAGTGTAAAATACGGATATAATGTAAATAATATACTAGGAGGAAAACAAACAATGAGATTCGTAACAGACGAAGAATCAAAAAAACAATACAAAGAATTTTTAGAAGGGCACGAAAGATGTAACTTTCAACAATCATTAGAATGGGCAGAAGTAAAGAAACCAAACTGGAAACCAGAAGTAATATTAGCAGAAGATGACGATGGAAAAATAATAGGTTCTTTATGTGTATGGATAAGAAAAATGCCAATCTTTGGTAATATAATGTATTCATCAAGAGGACCAGTATGTGATATACATGATTTGGCCGTTATGAAACAATTAACAGATGGAGCTAAAGAATTAGCAAAAAAATATAATGCGATAGTATTAAGAATAGAACCAGATATAAAAAGTGATGATCAACAATTTAGAGATATAGTAACAAGTTTAGGTTATAAAATAAAAGATGATGCAAAAGACTTTAAAGATGAAATACAGCCAAGATATGTATTTAGATTAGATATAAAAGGGAAGACAGAAGAAGAAATAATGGCAGGATTTAAGCAAAAATGGAGATATAATATACGTTTAGCAACAAGAAAAGGTGTAACTGTAAAAGATGGAACAAAAGAAGATTTAAAGGATTTCCATAAAATAATGATAGAAACAGGAAAAAGAGATGGATTTATAATAAGACCATTAGAATATTTTGAAAAAATGTACGACTGTTTAGGACCAAAGCATATGAAAATATTAATGGCATATTATGAAGGAAAACCAATTTCAGGTGTAATACCTATATTTTATGGTAATAAGACATGGTACTTATATGGAGCAAGCAGTAATAGCCATAGAAATTTAATGCCAAATTATTTATTACAATGGGAAATGATAAAAATGGCAATACAAAGGAAAGATGATATATATGATTTTAGAGGTGTATCAGGAGTTGTAGACGAAAATCATCCACAATATGGTTTATATAGATTTAAACAAGGATTTGGAGCTACATTCACAGAATTTATAGGAGAAGTATATATGCCATATAAGCCATTAACATATAAATTATATAAATTCTCAGAAAAAGCTTTTAGAACATTAAGACAATTAAAAATGAAATTGAAAAATAAATAATTGCTATAATTATGAATTTTAAAAATTAGGTAAGCATTAATAAATAAAAAAATAGAATAACTGTTAACAAATTTGGAGGAAAAGTGAAAAGATTAATAATAAATGTAAAAGATCTAAGACATAATATAGAACAAATAAAGAAATATGCAACTAAAAGAGGAAAAGATGATAATGGAGAAGATGTAAAAATAATAGCAGTGGTAAAATCAAATGGATATGGATTGGGAATTGTTGAATACACAAAGTTTTTAATCGATAATGGAATAAAATATTTTGCAGTATCAACAGTAGAAGAAGCTATAAAACTAAGAAAAGCTGGAATAAAACAAGATATTTTAATATTATCATCAACAGCAGTAAAGAAAGATGTTGAATTATTAGTAGAAAATAATATAATTTTAACTATAGGCTCAACAGAAGATATAGAAGTAGCAGAAGAAGTAGCTAAAGAAAAAAATGTGAAAATAAGAGCACATATAAAAATAGATACAGGGTTTGGAAGATATGGATTTGTATACACTGAAAAAGAAAAGATAGTTGAAAGTCTAAAGATGCTTCAAAATATTCAAATAGAAGGAACTTATTCACATTTTTCAATAAGTTTTTATAATGATAAATACACAAAGATACAATTTGATAGATTCTTAGATATAATAGAATTATTAAAAATGAATGATATAAAAACAGGAATGCTTCATATATGTAATTCTTCAGCATTTGCAAAATTTCCTATAATGCATTTAAATGCGGTGAGAGTAGGGTCTGCATTTTTAGGAAGATTATCATTTGTAAATGCTTTAGGACTAAGAAAAATAGGGTATTTAGAAACAAAAGTTTCAGAAATAAAAACTTTACCAGCTAAATTTAATATAGGATATTCTAATACATATAGAACAAAAAAAGAAACAAAAATAGCAGTGATACCATGTGGATATAGTGATGGAGTTAATGTTACAAATGATAGAGATATGTTTAGGATGTTAGATAAATTGAGATATATAGTAAGAGATGTAAAAGATTTCTTTAAAAAGCAAGCAATATATGTTAAGATAAAAGATACTAAATGTAAAGTTTTAGGAAGAATAGGGACATACTATATAATTTGCGATATTACTGGAAAAGATATTAATGTAGGTGATGATGTAAAAATAGAGGTGAACCCTAAGTTTGTTGATTCAAGTCTAAGAAGGGAGTATATTTAAATGAGTGATAAGAAAGAAAATTTAAATGAAGAAGAAATAAAAGAAAATGTAGAAAATAAAGAGGATTTTGAATCAAAAGGAAAAGAAAATGATAGCAAAAATGAAGAAAAGAATGTTAATAAAGAAGAACAAAACGATGAGAAAAAAGACGACATAAATAAAGAAGAAAATACTAATAGAAGAAAAGAAGAAAATTTTTTCAAAAAGGTATACAATTCAATTATTAAAATAGAAAAATATCCAGATATGGCAGCACAAGGATTTCCAAAAGCAATTTCATATATAACAAAGTTAGTAGTAATATTAGCTATAGTACTTTGTTTAGGAATGGTATATCAAACACATGGATTAATACAAGATGGAGTTAACTACTTGCAAAATGAATTTCCAGATTTCTCATATAAAGATGGAACATTAACAGTTAATTCAGAAGAACCAATAATAATAGAAGATAGTCCTGTAATGGGAATGGCAATAATAGATACAACAACAGAAGATGAAAATAAAGTAAATGAATATATCACATCAATAGAACAAGCAGGAGATAGAATTGTAGTATTAAAAGATAGAGTTATCTTAAAAAATATATCAGTGACAGGAACTATTAATTATAATTATAAAGATGTATTAAGTCAGATGAAAATACAAGAATTTACAAAACAAGATGTAATAAATTATGCAAATAGTACACAAATTGTAAATTTGTATATTAGTGTATTTATAACAATGTTTGTATATGCGTTTATTATGTACTTTATTACAACAATTTCAAATGCATTTTTATTAAGTATATTTGGATATCTAACGACATGGATAGCAAAAATAAGAATGAGATATGTAGCTGTATTTAATATGACTGTTTATGCATTAACATTATCAATAATATTGAATATATTATATGTTGCAGTAAATATATTTATAAATTTCAATATAGAATATTTCCAAGTTATGTATGTGGCAGTTGCGGCGATTTATCTAGTAGCAGCAATATTTATATTAAAAGGGGAATTTATAAAAAAACAACAAGAATTAATGAAAATAGCTGAAGTAGAAGCAGTAGTAAAACAACAATTAGATAGAGAAGAAG
>CAMMNR010000069.1 GCA_946498265.1 uncultured Clostridium sp.
TCTGTATCAATTATTTCTTTTTATTAATTCTTCTACAACTTTATATGCTGCTGTATAAGGATTGCAATTTTCGTTATCTAAAGCTTGTCCTAAATCCAAATGATGCTTTTCAACCTTTTTAGCATTTTTTATAGCAATATCTGTTTTATCTCTTAAAACAGGATATGTATTCATACTTTTTGTATAGCCTTTTATTTTATCTTTTATATCATTTTGAACTTCTTCACTTGAATGATATGTCTTTGTTGTATATCCAAAATGTAATCTATACCAATATTCAAATGTTGGAGTTGAAGTTATAAATTCAACTCCATTATCTATAGCTAACTTCTTAGCTTTATCAATCTGACTTTGTTTATCTTGATTTACATCCGTATCTAAAACTACATAATACTTATCATCATCTTCTCTTCCAATTTCATTATCTATAAATTTTATTAAATCATTAGCAATTCCAATTGGATCTGTACTATTTCCTGTAGAAAACTTTATAATACATTTTCTACTATTGAAGTTCTTAAAGTAAATTTCTTCTGTTTTATTATTTCCTTCACAACCTATTACAATAATAGGTCTTCTCTTTCTATTTTGTCGATTTCTTCCTCTTTGCTTAAAGCTTTCTAATCTTCCCATAAGCTATCACCTGTAGCTACAAAAGGGATTGCTCCATATCTACCATTTAAATATCCTTTTTGGATATTCTCATTTTTTCTAACTGAAAAATCATCAAGAGGATATAAATCAGTAGCCCCTTTCTTTGGATCTTTTTCTGCAAACCATATCTGGTCTCTTCTAAATATATCTAAAGATAATAAGTTTGTATCATGAGTATTGAATATTAGCTGTGCATTACCTTTATTTATCTTTGGATTATGGAAAAATTTAATAATCATTTCTACTAAACTAGGATGCAAACTTCTTTCTATTTCATCTATTACTAATATTTTTCCATTTTCAAAAACATCTTTTAGTATTGGAGCAAATGAAAATAGAATTTGTGTTCCTGAAGATTCATTGTTTAAATTTAATTCATAGTTTTTCATATTTCCTTCATCATTAGTAACTTCGTGTGTCATTCTTATTTTTACATCCCTTTGTTTTTGTGGTAACATTGGTGAAGGAATATTAAAATTTTTTAATAACATTAGCATATTACTATCTACATCACGTTCTTCGATTTCTACACTAAAATCTTTTATTACAATGTCTGCTTCGTTTAATAATTTTAATGTAAATTTTTTTAATTCTTCTCCTTCATCTTTGCTATATGACTCTACCACAAAATCATTTAATAGCATTCCTCCAGAGTATGTGTCTATATTTTTTGCAAACCACAAATATGGTTCTTTTGTTTTATCATAATTCCATGTTGTTGCTGTTGCTAAAAATAATTTATTATCTATATTTTGTGTTTTTATAGCATTTAATTTTCCTTCATCTGCCTGTAAGAATTTATACTCATTTACATTAGTTCTTTCAAATATTCTTGTTGGCTTTGCTGTAAAGTACTGATATAAATATTCTTCATATACTTTTTCTTTATCTGCTATAAATCCATATATATATTTCATTCCTTTTGCATAAAAAACAAATTCAAATTCACATGGTTCCACTTTAGTTTTTTCATCAAATGCAAATGGCTCCATTTCCATTAATTTTTCTCCCACTTGTCTATTATTGGATTTTCTTACCATTAATATTGCCGCTGTGAATGCTTTTATTAGATTTGTTTTTCCTGATGCATTTGCTCCATATATTGCTGTGCTCTTTAAAATTCTTTCATTTATATTTGGTGCACCTATAATATTTTCTTCATTTTCTGTTCCTGTTGCTGCTTCCATACTAAAGGTTACTTTATCCTTAAATGACATAAAATTTTTTACACTAAATTCAACTAGCATTTCATTCACCTCTCTTATATATTATATGCTATTTTTATAAAAAAGTAAACTAATTTTTATAATATTTTTTGTATTTTTGCATTTTTTATTCATTTTTATATTAAATATTATTTATTTGTATTAGAATTTTTGAGTATCTATTTCTTGCAAAATCATCAATTTATAAAACTATTTTAATTTTAAGTCATAAAAAATATCGCTTAAAAGCGACATTTTTTCTCTAAAGCGACATTTTTTTATTTAAAATATACTCTCATATTTCAATGGTACTATATCTTCATAAAGTAAAACAAACTGTGAATTAACTTGTCTATTCTCATGATAGTGACCAAAATACCATTTCTTAAATTTACATTTTTCTGAAACCTCTTGCAAATAATCTGTTAAATAATCCTTTTTATATAAGCCACCACTAAGTATAGTTTGCACATTTGTAGGGCAACAATGAGTTATAATATAATCTATTTTATAATTTACTTTTTCTAAATTGCTTATTCCGTTTTGCATTTCTTCCTCAGTTGGAAGTTCTAAATCCCACCATGAATAATTTCTTATTCTAAAAAATTCTCCTCTTTTTCTAAATGTATATATTTTTTCTTCTTCATCTAAATTTAGTATTCCATCTTGTATGTCATGCGATTTAGCTCCTCCAAATGTAAAAAACTTTCTATTATCTATATCAAATATCTCTCCACGTATTAAATGTAATACCGAATCTCTTATTTTATGTACTTTTCCACTATGCCATTCTTCTACTGGATATTTATATAACCTTGTAAAATTTTCGTGATTTCCATCTACAAATAAAGTAGTAAAATTTCTTTCATTTAACCAGTCTAGCCAATATTTTTCATATGTACTTTCTACTAAGTAATTCCACACTCCTCCAAAGTCACCACATATAATAACATAATCATTTTTAGTCATTTCTTCTTGTATAAAAAATTTATCGATGTCAAATCTTGAAAAATCACTATGAGTATCTCCTGTAATATAAATCATTTCAGAAGCTCCTTATAAAAAAATGAGAAGCGAAAATATTTCTACTTTTACTTCTCTTCCTTTTTTATATTTATACAACATATTCACATAAAAAATTCAATCCATTTTCTACTCTCTTTTTAATACTCTTTAATTGATTAATAGAATATTTACCAGCCTGTCCATGTGTACCACCATTTAATTCATATAATAATGATAAAATATTTTCTATATCTGTATGAACAAAGTTTTCAATATCTATATCATTAACTCCCTTTTTATGTAATAAATACTTTATTTTAGAACGTCTTGATACAGTTCCATTATTTGTTTTTTCGCAATCTGGAAACGCATGTATCACATCATTGTCTTTAGCTTTAGTATCTATAATCTGTATAAATATCTCTCTTGTACTTGTACAAAAATGTCTAGTAGCATCTGGATTTTTAGGATTTAAAGAAAATATAGCTCCTTTCCATCTATTATCTAAATCTTCTGAAATATTTAATAATTTGTTAGAAACAATATTTTCTTCTAATGAATAACCTTCATTATTAATCTCATCATTATTTAAAATTACATTAGCTACTTCAAGATTGTTTGCATTTTCTTCTTCTATTTTTTCCAAAAAATTTCTATATCTATTACTATTATCTTCAAAATCGTACTTTTGGCTTAATCTGTCATAACTTTGATTGACATTAATTACTGAGATTTTATAAGTGCTACTACTAACTCTTATTGTTGAATTTCTTTGAAATTTCATTAATTCAGACTTTATCTTTGACTGATTTTTTCTTAAATTTGAATTATATCGCTTTACTGCTCTATTGTAGTCGTTAATTTTATGATTAATTTGCCTTTCAATTTTTCTCATTCCTTGATTATACTTATTCTGAATATGTCGTATTTTACTTTTAACCTGAGATTTATTAAACCTTGCCATTTCTCCTCCTACTAGATTAATTTTTATATGGATATTTATCGCTTTTTAAACGATTCTCTTCCCATTGAACAGCTTGTAAATTTCTAGGTGACTCTGTTCCTCCTTTAGACTTAGGATGTCTATGATCTACTTCCCATCCCATTTCACTTTGTTTTCCATAAGATGATTTATACATAATATTTCCATAATCATCCTTTCTATATACATCTGGATTTCTTCCTCTTATTTTATGTGCATTATTCCAAGCATCTTCTATTTGTTTATTTGTAGCCATTTGGCATACCTCCTTTTTAAAATTTGTATATAAATCAAATTACAAGTATTTTTTTCCTTTCTGCCCCCTTGTAATTTTAAGAAGAAATATGCTATAATTGAATTCATAAAAGATGCTCAAGTCTTTATTTATTCGTTCAATGTTTAACATTGGGCGATTTTTCTTCTTAATGTTAATTCCATATACTAATAATTATATCTCCACTGTTCTCTCTCATTTTGTCTTTCTTCCTCATCTTCAAATAGATAATCTATATTATTAGGAACAATTGAATTTACCCATGATAAATACTTATTTAAGATAATATCATCATATTCTTTTTCCAATTGACTTCTTTCCCATATTATTTGATTTAAATTTTCTACTCGCTTATTAGCTGCTTGCTCTGATACCCCAAATGTTCTCATAAGAAAATATTTATCAATTCGTTTTCCACGTCTTTGAAATTCTCTTAATATCTGTTCTGGCATCAATACCTGTGCTGTAAAATAATTAGTTTCTACTTCGGCTATTCCATAAATTTCATCACTCGTAACTCTAAATTCATGTCCATTTACTTTATGACCAAATTCATGCAACATAGAAAATTTTATACGTGCTGGTATTTCATTTTGATTATAAAATATAATATATTTATCTCCAAAATTCATGATTACTGCCGAATCACTTCCAAATGCTTCAATGTCTACATTATATTTATGAGCTTTTTCAAAAGATCTACATACTATATTAGACTGTTCTTTGATAAGTTTTATGGCACTATATGGAAAACTATTTATAATTTTTGAAGATACCAGTATTTCATTAGCCTTTATATATGCTTTCTGAAAATCAGGTTTAGAATTTATCATCATCTTCACCTTCTTCATCCTCAAAAATATCTTCAAATACTGTTTTTAATATTGTTTCTGCCTTTTCTAGTTTATCTGCATCCATTTTTTCTAGGTTTCTTTGTATATAAGCTAATTTTTTATTATCTGGTACTTTTCCTTCCATTTTATCATTTCCTAGAAGATAGTCTATTGATACCTTAAATAATTTAGAAATTTTTATTAACATTTCTTCTCTAGGGACGATATTGCTATTTTCCCACATACTAATTGTACTTTTTTTCGTTCCTAGCTTTTCGGCTAAAGCTTCCATGCTTAAATTAGCATTATTTCTTAATTTTTTAATTCTTACTTTAAATAAATTATTTTCCATATCAGCCTCCTTTTGTTGTACTAGTACAATATTATTGTACTTTGTTTTTTTATTTTTGTCAAGTCTAAATTTAAAATTAATAAAAACAAGTAAAAAATAAAATATAAGTTTAAAAAATCTGGTTCAGAATTAGTATTTTCTAAACCGGATCTTCTTGTTACATTACTCATATAAATATTAAATTTGTAACTTTATTTATTTTTAACTCAATTCTTTTAGCATTTTTCCTTCTTTATTTTTCCACACTATCGGGCCACTGCAACTATACCCAGAAACAATCTTTGCAGCTGCTGATGAACTATTAAATATATAATCAGTCGTAAATTCATAATTCTCGTTGATAATCTTTTCTTTTTCCAATCTCATCCTTAAGGCCTTATAGCCTTTTCCCAATGATTTATTTGCCAGTATTTTAGATACTTTTGATCCTTTTAATACCATAAATCCCTCATTTGTAATAATGCCCTTTGCTTCAAAATTTTTAGTCTTAAAATACAATATATTTTTGTTTTCAACTTTTTTCTTTTCTGTATATGAAAAAACTTTATAACCTAATGCATTTGTAAGCATTTTTATATTATCTATTATTTCTTTCATCTCTGCTTCTTCATATTCAGATAAAGAAGATTGCGTTGGAGTTAAACCATTATCTACCTCATATCTAGCTGCCTTTTTAGCTTCCTTATATAGAATGTTTTCAATATATTTTATATGTGCTTTATTTAAGCTATTATCTTTTCTAGTAAAAGCTACACATTCTATCCAGAAATCTTTATCATCATTTAGGTGTTGAATCAATCTATCATATAGATTTTCACTTTCACCCACATAAGCATAAGGTATTTCTTCCTTTTCTCCAAAAAGTAAATATACTCCTGTATTATTTATATACTTTAGACCTTTACTTTCTTTTAGCATTGCTTTAGGTATTTTATATGCTATTCCATCCCAATTGCTTAATTCACATATAATTCTTTCATTTGGATCTCCATCTTGTAAAAATAATTTTATTGTTTTTTGGTACATCTCTTTTCACCTCACTTTTCTATACTTAATTAATATGTTTTTTCATTTTATTCTATTTAAACGTATTCTAAAAATAATATCCTGATTTTTTAATTCTATATGATTTATGCTTTCAAAATGTCTATGCCAACTTCTCAGCATTTTCATTTATTTCTTCGATATCTTCTCTTATTTTTTTAAATAAATCCACATTATTTCCAAAAAGCTCATATACTTGTCCAACAGTGTTGAAAGGTTGTTCTGTTAATTTTTCCATTTCTATAGTTCCATTTTTTACAA
This sequence comes from uncultured Clostridium sp., assembly GCA_946498265.1. Classification (GTDB taxonomy): domain Bacteria; phylum Bacillota; class Clostridia; order TANB77; family CAG-508; genus CAG-269. Next base: position 6,611 of record CAMMNR010000069.1, read on the forward strand.
CATAATCAACAAGTAATTTTACAAATTGTATTTGTTTCATATTCAATCTATTTTCATTTATGTATTTGTAAAAAATATCACTTGCGACACTTTTATCAAGTCCAACTATATTTCTTACTGCTTTTATTACATTTGTATCTCCAAATGTTTCTGCATATTCTTTATTACTTCCTAATTCTTCGAATAGTATTTTTTCTAAATTTTCTTTTTCTAATTCAGTTAATCTTATATTATGTCTTATTTTCCATATAATGCTGTTTTCTAGATTGCCTGTTAAGTATTTTTCTAGTTTCTTTCTATAATTTGTAAAATTATTTCCTGTACTTACATATATATATTCTTCATCAATATCATTTAAAGTATCTTCTATATCAATATATACAGGTGGTCTATTATATGGATCTATAAATTGTATTAAATCTCTTAATTCTTTTCTAATTTCTTCTACTTTCCAGAAATCGGCTTCTTTCAAATAATCTGTTTCTGCTACTTTTAAAATCAATTCTTGTTTTTCTTTTACTTGTGGTACTGTTCCCAATTTTTCTAATTCAGATACTGTATCTATTATTGCATTCTCACATCTACTAGTTTTTTCTGTTCTAAATCTTTTTACTTGTAATTGATATAATAAATTGTCAAATCTTTTAGCTGATTCATTTTCATCTGATGCTATAAATAATGGAATTAAATTTTCTTTTATATCAGCTAAATCTATTGTAGATATATATACCCAATTTTCTTTTTTAGAAAATTGTTCAATATAATGTACTTTTGCTTTTACTAAAAAACTTTCTTTGTTTAGTTTGTTTATTTCTTCAATAAATTCTTGTATTAATTCTTCTCTATAATTTTTAAACATCGCATCATTTTGGTATTTTAAATTTTGTAATTCTACGATTAAATCTAGCTTATATCCATATATTCTTTCTGTTAAACTTATTTGTGTGTTTGCCTCTATACCTTTTGGATTCTCAGAGAAGAATTCAAAATTTTTACAATAGTCAAATATGTAGAATTCTTTTTTATCTTGTCCTACTCCAAATAAATCTTTACAAAGTCTTGTTCCTCTACCAATCATTTGCCAGAATTTTATTTTTGATTTTACTGGTTTGAAAAATACTAAATTTAATATTTCTGGCACATCAACACCTGTATCTAACATATCAACAGATACTGCTATTTGAGGGAAATCATCTTTTATGCTAAAATGTTCTATTAAGTTTTCGTTATACTTAACTTGATTATCTATTAATTTTGCAAATTCACCTCTATACTCTGGATATAATTCATTAAATATTTCTACTATTCTTTCTGCATGTTTATGATTTCTTGCAAATATAATTGTTTTTCCTAATTTATCTCCACCTTCTACTTTCAAACCTTTTTCCATTAAAAGTTCTAACAATTTTTTTATGGTATCTCTATTAAATAACCAACTATTGATTGCTGTAGCATCTATTTCTTCTGGAATATTATCTTCATCATCTGCAAATGTATTTTCATATTCTTCTTTTTCTTCAACACTTAATTCATTATATTTAATTCCTCTATCCATAAAATCTGTACTTGTTTTTATAGTATGATAATCTACTAAATATCCTTCTTTTACTGCTCTTTCATATTCATAAGCAAATGTAGGTACATCATTTTCTATTTCAAAAAATCTATATGTATTTCTATCTACATCATTTCTTGGAGTTGCTGTTAATCCTACTACTAAACCATCAAAATAGTCAAATATTGCTTGATATTTTTTATATATACTTCTATGAGCTTCATCTACTATAATTAAATCAAAATGCCCTGGAGTAAATAATTTATTTCCTGTTTTACTTTTGGTATTATCTATTGCATTTATCATTGTTTGATATGTTGAAAAAACAATTCTTGAGTCTTCTGGATTGTCTACCGTACTTAATAAATTACAACAAGACATATTAGGTAATAACTTTGTGAAATTGTTTTTAGCTTGTTTTACTAAAACTGTTCTATCTGCTAAAAATAAAACATTTTTAACCCATTCTTTATCTGATAACACATCTACTATTGAAATTGCTGTTCTTGTTTTTCCTGTTCCTGTTGCCATTACTAATAAAGCTTTTCTATGACCTTCTTCAAAAGTTTCACAAACACTTTTTATTGCTTCTAATTGATATTCTCTATTTGTTATTTTATCATCTACAAATATATGCTCTAAACTTTGTTTACTACTTCTTCTATTTATTAATAACTGTAATTCATCTTGTGTGTAGAATCCTGCTACTTTTCTTGGTGGATAATTTACATCATCCCACATATATATTTCAAATCCATT
>CAMMNR010000070.1 GCA_946498265.1 uncultured Clostridium sp.
TGTACATACTTTATTTAAGAAATATCTATCATGTGATACAACAATTACTGTATTTTCAAAATTTATTAAAAATTCTTGTAACCAATTTATACTTTTCATATCCAAATCATTTGTTGGTTCGTCTAATAAAAGCACATCTGGATTTCCAAATAAACTTTGCGCTAATAATACTTTTACTTTTTCTCTTGGGTCAATTTCTTTCATTAATTTATAATGGTTTTCTGGAATTATTCCCAAATCATTTAATAATATTGCTGCATCAGATTCGGCATTCCAACCGTCTAGTTCCGCAAATCTTTCTTCTAATTTTGCAGCTTTCATACCATCTTCTTCAGAAAAATCTGGTTTTGCATATATTTCTTCTTTTTCTTTCATAATAGAATATAATTCTTTATTTCCCATTATTACTGTATCCATTACTGTATTATCTTCATAAGCAAAGTGATCTTGTTTTAGAACGGAAATTCTTTCTCCTTTATCTATTGAAACATCTCCTTTACTTGGTTCTATCTCTCCTGATAGAACTTTTAAAAAAGTTGACTTTCCAGCACCATTCGCTCCTATAATTCCGTAACAATTACCTTTGCTGAATTTAATGTTTACATCTTCAAATAGTACTCTTTTTCCAAATCTTATTGTAACTCCATTTGCACTTAACATTTAATCTCCTCCTAAATTTAATCTTTTGTATTATACTATAGATTTACAATAAATTCAAGTTGTGTTTTTGCCAAAGGGGACGGGCTATTTTGGCACACTCTAGTTTCCTATTCAAGAAAAAATGTCCTGAAAAAATTCAGTACATTTTTTAGGATAATTATTCAGTTTCTATTTCATCTAGTCTCGGATAATCAGATGACCAGATTATGCCTTTATTGTTAGCATGGCATATACTGTTATTTCATTTGTTTTTTTATAACTAATCATCAAATAATAATTTTATCCCCCATAAACCAGAAACACCAACTAAACCATAAACAATTCTAGAAATTACTGACATATCTCCAAATAAAGCAGCAACTAAGTCAAAATTGAATATAGCTATTAATCCCCAGTTTATAGCACCTATTATTATAAGCACTAGTGCTATTTTATCTATAACTTTCATTTTTTTCCTCCTTACTTTTTTTATTATTATGTGTTTTTTTAAAAAATATATTCATTTGATTGAATTTTTATATTTTTTATGGTATTTTGTTTAATATAAGAAAATACTGTAAAATTCTAATAAATTTTTATAATTTCTTTAAAATTTTAAGTGTATAGGTGCTTAATTGGAGGTTTTTATGAGAAGAAATATTAGAAATAAAAGAGCTCAGATAAAAAAATATAATGAAAACACAAAAAAATTTACTAAAATCTTAATTTTTTCCATTTTAATTTTACTATTATTATTGGTTTCTTTATATTTATATAACTTTTATAAAAATAAATCTAATTATGATGAATTATCAAAATCAGCTGATAATATAAAAATTAATTCTAATGAAGTTTCTGAACCTACGGAAGAAATAAAAGAAGAAACTCCAATAACTTTTAATTTAACTGCTATTGGTGATGTTATGTGTCATAACACTCAATATATGGATGCATATAATTCTTCTACTGGCGAATATGATTTTTCTTATGTTTTTGAGGATATTAAAAATCATATAAAATTTTCTGACATTTCAGTTGGTAGTTTAGAAACTTGTTTTGCTGGTGCTGATAAAGGATATAGTAATTATCCAACTTTTAATTCTCCTGATGCTCTTGCCTATGACTTAGCTGATATTGGAATAGATGTATTATCTACAGCAGGAAATCATTGTTTAGATATGGGATTTGATGGTTTGTCTAGAACAATTGATGTTTTGGATCAAGCCGAAATTTCTCATGTAGGTACTTATAAAACTGAAGAAGAACAAAATAATATTTTAATAAAAGATGTAAAAGGTGTAAAAATTGCATTTTTAAATTATACATATGGAACAAATGGAATTCCTATTCCTGAAGATAAACCTTATTGTGTAAATCTAATTGATAAAGATTTAATTAAAAAACATATTGATTTGGCTAAATCTCAAAATGCAGATGTGATTGTAGCATGTATGCACTGGGGTATAGAATATCAAACTACTCCATCTGATGAACAAAAAGAACTTACTGATTTTCTATTTAATAATGGTGTAGATATTATTTTAGGCAATCATCCTCATGTTCTTCAACCTATGGAAAAAAGAACTGTTACTCTTGAAGATGGTACAACTAAGGATTGTTTTGTTATTTATGCTTTTGGTAATTTTATTTGTGATCAAAATGCAGAAAATACAAGAAACTCTATTATTCTAGATTTGAATATTACTAAAAATACTGATGGAAAGATTTCTATTAATAAAGCAACATATACTCCTATTTATATGTATAAAAATTCAAGTCTAAAAACTAAAAAGATGAAAGTTTTAGATATTGAAAAAACTATTTTGAATTACGAAAATGGTTCTGATACTTCTATTGGTCTAAATACGTATAATTTATTGAAGACACAATTAGAAAAAATTAATTCTATAATTGGGAACGTTCCTTAAATCCCTAAAATTCGGGAATACGGGGATTCAAGGAACGTCCCCTTACTTCAACATGTCTTTTCTATTTAGCCACCAAGTAACTATCAAAGTTGTAACTACTGCTATTGCAATCATAATTATAAAACCTGCTTTACTGTTTTGAAATGGCAATTCTACATTCATTCCCCAAAAGCTAGAAATCATCGTAGGTACTGCTAATATAATTGTTACAGATGTTAAAAATTTCATAACTCCATTCAAATTATTTGATATTATAGAAGCATATGCATCCATTGTTCCATTTAGTATATTACTATATATTTGTGCCATTTCTATAGCTTGTCTATTTTCCGTAATTGCATCTTCTAGTATTTCTTCATCATCTTCATATAATTTTATTATTTTCCCTCTTAAAGTTTTCTCCATTACTAATTCATTTGATTTTAATGAAGTGGTAAAATATACCAAACCTTTTTCTAAACTTAATAATTTTAATAATTCCTTATTTTTCATTGAATTTTTTAATATATATTCTGCAATTTCTGTTTCTTTATTTATTCTTTTTAGATAATTTAAGTAATATGATGAATTTAGATATAATATTTGAAAAATGAATCTCGTTTTTTTGTATGTTTGAAAATTTTTTATTTTCCTTTTTTCAAATTCTTCTATTATTTTATTTCTTTTTAATGATACTGTTATAAAAAAGTCATCTCTTACTACTATCATTCCAAGTGGCATAGTTACATATACATCATTTTCTTCATTTTTTTCAATTGATGGCACATCAATTACAAACAATATTGTGTTTTCATCTTCGTCATCATCTATTCTGGCTTTTTCTTCAATATCTAGTGCATATCTTATAAAGTCTTCTTCTATATTAACACCTTCACATACTTTTTTTATTTCGCTTTCTGAGGGGTTTGTCAGATTTATCCAACTTCCTTTTTTAAATTCTTTTATTTCTTCAAATTTATTTGTTTCAATATCTGTATTATATATCTTTACCATTTTTTCACCCCTCTTTATACTAATACTACTATTTTAATATTTTTTTACCTTTTTGTCAATGTCTACTAGTTTAAATTTACATAATTTTTTATTAGTTAACCCAACAATAATAAATAAGAAGAATTATAATATTTGATTATCATATTTTTTATTTTATAAATAGTTTTGAAATAACAGGTATATATTCTGAAACTTAGCCTCAAGAATAGAATTATAAATAAAATAGAATAAAATAAAAAAAGTCTTATAAGAAAAGTTCTATAAGACTTTTTTGGTGAGCCATAGAGGGATCGAACCTCCGACCGTCAGATTAAGAGTCTGCTGCTCTACCAACTGAGCTAATGGCCCAAATATCGACTACTTTGTAATTATAAACTTTTTTTGTTACAATGTCAAGACCTTTTTATTAGATGCTGCTAAAAGTGATGGAGCTGTAGGGATTTTGGGGACGGGGCTTAAAATCCCTATATAGTTCAGGAACATGAAAAATATTCTATTTATTTTTGATTTATAGGGATTTTAAGCCCCGTCCCCAAAATCCCTACAGCTCCCTCCTTGCCACTATTCTCCACTTGTTGTTGTCTCATTACTTCCTGTATCTGGAGTTTGTTCATCTGTTTCTGTTGTATTTCCTTGATTTGGTGGCTCTGTCGATGGTGTATCAGTTGATGTTGGTGGATTTGTTGGTGTAGTTGGTTGAGTTTCTGTTGGTGTTTCTGGAGTTGTTGGTGCTGTGGTCGTTGCCCCTTTTGTTCCTTTTCTTACAATTCTTGTCATTGCACTATAAGTATCTTTAGATAATAGTTTTGTTGAAACTACTTTTCCATTTAATTTTTTTATTATATATGTTTCTGTTATTAAACCGTTTGTTCCTTTTTGCTCAACTACTTCTTTTCCAGCTTCTAAAGTACTATCTTCTATATATTGTGTTGTAAATGGAATTGTAGATACTTGATTTGTTCTAAATTCAAAAGTATATTCATTTTCTTCTTTAATTCCATAAATTGATACTGTTGCTACTCCATTTTTACTACTTGCTACTAGTCTTATTGGATATGTTCTAGTATTTTTAAATTGAAAATCTGTTACTCCGTAAACGACTGTCGCATCTCTTCCAGCTCCTACATATGATGTTACAAATTGATGATTTCTTCTTTCCACTATTTCTAAATTAGCCATTAATACTGCATTATATAGTGTTGAAGATATTTGACAAATTCCCCCTCCTATTCCATCTACTACTTTTCCATTTTCATATACCTTTCCATTTTTGTAACCTGCTGCAACTGTTCTTGGACCTAATGTTTTATTATATGAAAAAGTTTCTCCTGGCATTATTACTTTTCCATTTAGTTTTTCACATGCTAGACGTAAATTTGTTGACCTGTCTTTATCTCCTGGATCATACATTGTAGTAAAATATGATAATCTATCTGGAAATGCTTCTGTTCCTATTTGACTTATTGTTACTTTTGGTTGTGTTAATGTTAGTGGTATAACATATACATCTTTTTCTTCTTGTAAAATCTTTTTAGCTTCTTCTACATCAAAATCAATTCCTACAACTTCTGGATAAATTGTAAATGGATCTTTTGTATAATATGCATCTTGTGCTTCTTTATATATTTCATCATGTATTTTTTGTATATCTATTTCTTCTGGTGTTTTATTTGTAACTGGAATTTCTATATATTCATCATTTAAATTTATATTATTTAATCTTTCTTTTACTAAATCCAATAACTTATCAATTTCAATGCTTATTCCCTCTTTACCTTTTGTTATTATTAATTCATCTTCTTCAACAGCATATGTTGATTCTACAACTACTCCTGGTAAATTTGCTTGCATATCTTGAATATTTTGTCTAGTTACATCTTCATTCAATGTCATATCTACATTAATATCTTTTTTTGAAATAAGTGTCATTAATATTTGATAATTATTTATGAATATATTTTCACTTCTTCCTGTTAGATATGCTTCATTGATTGCTTTTTCTATATCATAATTTACTTCCATAATTGTTGGATTTAATGTAGACTCATAATCTCCGTATTTTAATTTTATTTCTTGAGCCTTTTTTTCATTATATAAATTTTCAATTTTTGTTTTTGCTTCTTCTTTTGATAGTCCAGATATTTCTATTCCCTCTATTGAAATTCCACTAATTATTTTTTCATTATTGATATTAATTAAAGCAAATATTGTTGAGAAAAATAATGCAAAAATTATAATAATTCCAATAATAATTGAAGCAATTACCCACTTCTTTTTCTTTTCTTCTCCATTCATTTTTTTTAGTTCTTTCTTATTATTGGTTTGCTTGAACTTCGTGTTTTCTTCTTTTATTTTGTTCTTTTTCTTTGATTCTTTATTATCGGCTTTTTTTTCTTCTACTTTTTTATTTTCTTGCTCATTATTAAAATTTGTTTCTTCAATTTTTTTATCTTTTTCTTGTTTATTGTCTTTTTTGGCTTTCATTTTTTCTTTTATATTTTTGTTTTCTTCTTGAATTTCTTTTTTATTTTCTTCATTATCATTCTGTACTTCTTCTTTTATATCTTTTTCTTGTTCTACTTTTTCTTTTGGATTATCCATTTTATCTTCCTCCAAATTTTCTTTTATTGCATTTTCTTTCATATAAAAAACCCCTTTTATAAATCTTAATTTAATATTATCATAAACTTACTTTTTTGACAATATTTGCGCTACTTTTTCTAAATTACTTTTAATTGCTCTGTTACTTTGTTTTATTCTATATTATTTATTTTATGTTTTTACCAATTGATTATTACAGTTTTATTACATTATTATTACATTTTGATAATTTTATATAAAATACTTGAATAATGTAGAAAATAATATTATAATGTCCATAGCTAAAGATAAATAAGGAGAGAAAATAAAATGGAATTAACAAAAAATATCTTTTTTAATACTGATAAATTAGTTGAAAATAGTAAAGTGAAAATATCTTATACAGGTAAATTTTTTCAGGATTCTTCTGAAGAAGTTTTTATTCATTATGGCTTTGGTATTAATTGGGACAATGTTAATGATATAAAAATGGAAAAAACAGAATTAGGATTTCAAGCTGAAATAGAATTAGGTGAAGGTGAGACATTTAACTTCTGTTTTAAAAATGGAAATGATGAATGGGATAATAATGAAGGACAAAATTATGTTTTTCCTATTGAAAAAGTACAAACAGAATTATTAGTTTTAGAAGATGAACCGTTATCTCTTGGTTCTCCTAAGAAATTAAGAAGATCATATTTATGGAGTAAAAAGATTCGTTTAGCAGTATATAAAATTATCACTTATCTTCCAAAATTGATTTCTGGAAATTATAGAAAGAAATCTACAAATTCTTAATATATAATAAAAAAATTACTATAATTTTTAATATCAAAAAAGCGACTTAAAGTCGCTTTTCTTATTTTCTCGTCTAAATTTATGTTATTACCCATCCTCCATTTATTGATATAATCTGACCAGTAGTATACTTATCTTCAACTAACCATTCAACACATTTAGCAATATCACTTGGTTCTCCCACTCTTTCTAATGGAATATCATTTTTTATTTCTTCCATTTCTTTTTTATTTAAATTACTAATCATCTGTGTTTTTATTATTCCTGGTGCAATTGAATTAACTCTTATATTAGAAGGTCCTAATTCTTTGGCTAATGCTTTTGTTAAACCATTCATTCCAGCTTTAGAAATTGAATATAATACTTCCAGAGAAGCTCCTACAATTCCCCATATTGACGATATATTTATAATACATCCATTTTTATTATTAATCATATTAGGTGTAACTTCTTGGCACATAATAAAAGCTGAATATAAATTTGTATTTATAACCTTATTCCAATCTTCATCTGTTTCATCTGTAAACAATTTGTACTCAGATATTCCTGCATTATTTATTAATATATCTATTTTTCCATATTTATTTATTGTGTATTCTACTAATTTTTTGGCTTCTTCTCTTTTTGATACATCTGCTTTCACTATATCAATATATATCTCTTGTTTTTCTAATTCTCGTTTAAGTTCTTTTATTGATTCTTCTGATTTATTATAATTTGCAATTACTTTTAACCCTTTTAAAGCCAAATTTCTAGCAATTTCTTTTCCAATTCCTTTTGATGCTCCTGTTATTATTACTACTTCTGACATTCTTCCTCCTTCATTACTATTTTTACATATTATATCATATTTTTTGTATTATTATATAATAACAAGTTATTTTTTTACTTTTTTTGAAATTTTATTTTTTAAGTTATTTTATTAAACATTGTCTTTGTTATCTTAATACAGCTTTTAATAAAAAACTTATATTATTTTATCAATAGAGTATACTATAATATAAAGATTTGTTGGAGTAAGATTATGAAAAAATTGATAAAAATTTTAATATCTATAGTAATAATAATTACGTTATTTTTTCTATTGGACTATATATTTTCTATGAAAAAAGATGTATTAATAATAGCTCATAGAGCTGGACGGAACTCTTAATGTAGAAAATTCCCTAAAAGGAATTGAATTTGCAGTAAATAGAAATATATATGGAAGTGAAATTGATGTTCAAAGAACTAAGGATGGTTACTATATTATAAATCATGATGAGAATTTAAAACGTTTATCAGAAATAAATAAAGATGTACAAGAGATTACATTAGAAGAAATAAAAGGCTTAAAGATTAAAGATAAATATGGTGAATCAAATATTGCAACACTAGAAGAAGTTCTAGATTATTCAAAAGGAAAAATAAAATTGTTTATTGAACTTAAAGGAGTAAGCGCTGATAAAAAAATGGCTGACGATTTAGTTTCTATGATAAAGGAAAGAGAGATGTTAAATGATTGCGTTTTCATTTCTTTTAAATATGATTTAATCGATTATATAGAAAATCAGTTTCCTGAAGTAGGAACAGGATATTTATATGGACAGTAGATAATATATCTTCTATAAACTATTTTTTTAACAGTAATGTAGATGGTATTATAACAAATGAAGTAGATAACGCAAAAAGTATTAAAACTTTAAACTATTAAAACTGAATTATACAAAAGAAATAGAAATTAGTATTAAAATATAACTATAATAGTAGACTTTTGCAAGTTTCTCGAGTAATACAAAAAATTTAAAATAGTTTAAAGAGATTTATTTAAATTTATATAAAACCATTTTATAAAATTACAATTAGTTTAAATAAAATATTTGAGCATTTACTTGGATATTTAATGAAATAAATTAAAATTCC
>CAMMNR010000071.1 GCA_946498265.1 uncultured Clostridium sp.
AATTCCCTTTTTGGACGCGTCCCCAAAATGGTAAATTTCCAAAGGTCCGTCCCCAATGTCCCGAATTTTAGGGATTGAAGGAACGTCCCTTAAAGTATAATACAGATCAATCCGCCACTACCTTCATTGACAATACGTTCCAAAGTTTCCTGAAGTTTAATCTGAGCATCTTCTGGCATTTTAGAAAGTTTAGTTTGAAGACCTTCATTAACAAGTTCATGTAAACTTTTGCCAAAAATATTAGAATCCCAAATTTTAGTAGGGTCACTCTCAAATTCAGAAAGTAAGTAATTAACTAATTCTTCTGATTGTTTTTCAGAGCCAACAATAGGAGAAACTTCTGTAGTTACATTAGTCTTTATAAGATGAATGCTTGGTGCTGTGGCTTTTAATTTCACACCAAATCTAGAGCCTTGTTTAAACATCTCAGGTTCTTCTAAATTTAATTCATCGATAGAAGGAGTAACAATTCCATAACCTTTTCTATCAACTTCGTCTAAAGCATAAGAAATTTTATCATATTTCTTTTTAGTAACAGAAAGTTTACTAATAATGCTAAACAAATCACCTTCATTATTAACACAAACGCCAGTAATTTCAGAAAGAACTTTATAGAATAATTCATCTTTTAAAGTTATTTCAATACTTACATTTCCTGAATCTAATCTGATATTTTCTATAGAAGTTTTTGAAATTATTTCAGTAGATTGTATATTTTCAACACATCCTGATACATCTTTTAAAACATTAACACTATCAAAAGCATCTTTTATTTCTTGGAAAAGTTGAGATTTCAAAGGATGTTCAAAACTTAAACTATCAACCCACCTAGGAAATTTAATTCTAATTTGGTCAACAGGGAATTCATATAAAACCTTAGAAAACATATTATTAATATCTTCAATAGAAAGATATTCACAGTTGATTGGTAATACTGATGCATTATATTTATCACTTAACGTATTGGCAAGTTCTTTAGTATAATCTGAATTAGGATCATTAGAATTTAAGATAATTATAAATGGTTTATTTAATGCTCTTAATTCATTTACTACTCTTTCCTCGGCCTTAATATAGTCTTCTCTAGGAATATCAGTAATGCTACCATCTGTAGTAACTATAACACCTATTGTTGAATGTTCTTCAATAACTTTTTTAGTACCAATTTCAGCAGCGGTTTCAAAAGGTATTTCCTCTTCAGACCAAGGAGTTTTAACCATTCTTGGCATATCATCTTCTAAATATCCAATAGCATTATCTACCAGATAACCTACACAATCAACTAATCTAGTTTTAAATTTTAAGTTATTATCTAAAGTAATTTCTATAGCCTCATTTGGAACAAATTTAGGCTCTGTTGTCATTATAGTTTTTCCACCAGCACTTTGTGGAAGTTCATCTTTTGCACGTTCTTTTTTGTATTCATTATCAATATTAGGAAGAACTAATAAATCCATAAATTTCTTTATAAAAGTAGATTTTCCAGTCCTTACAGGTCCAACAACTCCTACATAAATATCACCATCAGTCCTTTTTGCAATGTCTTGATACAACCTTGTATTTTCCATCTATATACCTCCTTAATCTTAAAGAAAATGTTTGTACAAAATTACTTTAGTTAATATATATTGAGTTTTTTCAAGAATATGACAAGTTTTAAAAAATAAAAAAATTTTATATAATAATTAGAAAAATTTTCCAGATATAAAAAACTTGATAAATAAATTCATGTGTGTTAAAATGACAATATTAAGTAAAAATCATATAATATATAAATAGAACAAAAAGGAGCGAAACTAAATGGATAAGTTACAAGATGCTATAGATATTTTGAGAGTATATAACCAAGAGCATATAATAAAATTATTGGAAAAATTAAATGCAGAAGAAAAAGAAGAATTATTAGAACAGATAAACAAAATAGACTTTCAACAAATGAAAGAATTATATGATAATACAAAAAAGACAATTGAACTTAAAGAAAACAAAATAGAACCATTAAAATATTGTGACAAGAGCAAACTATCAAAAAATGAGAAAGAAGAATTAGATAATTTAGGAGAAAGAGTAATAAGAAATGGCCAATATGCAGTAGTTACTATGGCAGGAGGGCAAGGAACACGTTTAGGTCACCCAGGACCAAAAGGAACATTTAAATTAGATGTATATGGAAAAGGAAAATATCTTTTTGAAATATTATGTGAAAACTTAAAAGAAGCTAATAAAAAATATAATACAATAATTCCTTGGTACATAATGACAAGCAAAGAAAACAACAAAGAAACGATAGAATTTTTAGAAAAAAATAATTATTTTGGATATGATAAAAATAATGTAATAATCTTTACTCAAGGAGAATTACCATTAGTAGATGAAGAAGGAAAACTATTAATAGGTAAAAACATGAAAATAAAAGAAGCATCAGACGGAAATGGTGGGACATATTTTTCATTAAGAGCAAGTGGATGTCTTTCAGATATGAAAGAAAGAGGAATTAAATGGATATTCATAGGTGGAGTAGATAATGCATTATTAAAAATGGCAGATGTAACACTATTGGGATTAGCAATAAAACAAGGAGTACAAATAGCTTCAAAATCAATAGTAAAAGCAAATCCACAAGAAAAAGTTGGAGTATTTGGAAAGATGAATGGGCATCCAAAGGTTATAGAATATACAGAACTACCAGAAAAAATGGCAGAAGAGACAGATACAAATGGAGAATTAAAATATGGAGAAGCACATATAATGTGTAATCTATACAGTATTGATGCTATAGAAAAAATAAGTAAAGAAACATTAATGTATCATCCAGCACATAAAAAGAATTCATATATAGATGAAGAAGGAAAAGAAATAATACCAAAAGAGCCTAATTCATATAAATTCGAATCATTTATATTTGATGCATTTGAATTCTTTGACGATATTGCAATACTAAGAGGAAAAAGAGAGGATGACTTTGCACCAGTAAAAAACAAAGAAGGTGTAGATAGCCCAAGAACAGCAAAAGAACTATATGAAAAATATTGGAATAGACAATAAGAAAGAAAAAAGTAAGGAATTAGGGGCCGGTGGTTAATGTGCCAAAGGGGACGGGCTATTTTGGCACACCTTATATAATATATTTTAATTTTGTAAAAATCTGAATAAATAAAGTGTGCCAAAATAGCCCGTCCCCTTTGGCACATTAACCACCGTCCCCTAATTCCTTACTTTTATAAATCGGAGGTTAATTATAATGGAAGAATGTAAAATAACAAATTTATACAATCTAGAAGAGACAATAGCAAAAGAATTACTACAAAAAGCTACATACCCATGGGAAGTATTACCACAAATAAAAGAATTCATACTAGAAATAGGAAATAAACTAGATCCAGAAAAATATGATAAAATAGATAAAAATATTTGGATAGCAAAAACAGCAAAAGTTGCAAAAACAGCATATATAAATGGACCAGTAATAATTGGAGAAAATGCAGAAATAAGACATTGTGCTTTTATAAGAGGTAGTGCAATCATAGGAGAGGGAGCAGTAGTAGGAAACTCAACAGAATTAAAAAATGTAATACTATTTAATAAGGTTCAAGTGCCACATTATAATTATGTAGGAGACTCAATATTAGGTTATAAAGCACACATGGGAGCTGGATCTATAACTTCAAATGTTAAATCAGACAAAAAATTAGTTATAATAAAAAATAAAGAAGCAAAGCTAGAAACAGGATTAAAAAAAGTTGGAGCAATGATTGGAGATAATGTAGAGGTAGGTTGTGGAAGTATATTGAATCCTGGAAGCATAATAGGAAGAAATACAAATATATATCCATTATCTTCTGTAAGAGGAGTTGTGAAAGAAAATAGTATCTATAAAAATCAAAATGAAATTGTTGAGAAAAAATAAATAAAGTAATACACATATAGGATTATTCTATATGTGTATTTTCAGTTAAAAATAAAGCTATACAAAAAAGTAAGCAAATCTTTTATAAATCAAGGAAAAAGAATTGAATGCAAAAAAGTGAAAACGAATAATATATAGAAATATGATAAATCCTAAATAATTTTAAAAATTTATAAAGACAATGTAATTAATAAATGTTATAATAGAAATTAAAGGTATAAATGAGTTAGGTAAAAATCTTAATAAAATTATTAAAAACGGAAAACCAAGAGAAAAAGAAATTCATCATAATAGTGAAAATGAAAGAGAAAGAAGTGGAAGATGATGAAAGAATTATCAAAAGTAATAGCAAAAAAACTTTTTGTATGGTCTCTTATAATTAATACTATATATTCTATTGCCTATTATGGAGAATCATTTGCATTATCTTATTTTGGTACAAGCCCTCTTACGTTAGACAAAATTATAAAATTAACAATCTGTATTTTTATAGTAGATATAATTATGTTGGTAACTGGAAAGATAGCATCTTATATTGATAATGTAAATGAACAAAAAACACAAACAGAAATACAAAAATATTATTTTAATAAATTGCAATCAATGACAATGGAACAAATAGCAAATACCCATACAGGGTATATACATAAATTAATAACAAATGTATCTTTTTATTTTTTTGATGTGATATGGCAATTTCAAATAAGTGTTATACCATTGATGATTGGTGGAATAGCTATATTAATAATGGTATGTAAACAATCAATAATAACAGGGATTATATGTATAATAATTTCAATATTAGCAGTATTTTTTAAGTATAAAATGATTAAAAACAAACAGATTTACCAGAAAAAAACAAATGAAGAAGAATCAAGATATAATGCAACTTTTATTGATTTTATACAAAATATAATAACAGTAAGAAAATTAAATATCGGAAAGTTTTGCGAAAAGAAAATAAATGAAAATTCAGAAGAATATTTAAAAGCTACAAAAATTAATGAAAGGAAAAGATCAAATACAAATGGTGTCTTTACAGGACTAATGAATTTATTATATTTAGTGGTACTAATAAGCACAATAATAATGGTCGCAAATGGAGAAGATGGACTTCCTTATTTACTATTTTATATGTCAGCATTAGGAAAACTATATTCTAACTTGAATAGTTTAGTTAAAATGATAGATATAAGCGAAAGATTTAAAACAGCGAAAAGACAGCTAGATGAATATTTTAAAGATAGTAAAGAAGTAAAAGTAGTAGATAATTTCAAAGAAATTAAGTTAAAAAATATATTATTTTCATATACTAAAGATTCAGTAAAAATAAAAATACCAGAATTTATATTAAATAAAGGTGATAAAATTAGTATTATTGGAGAATCTGGACAAGGAAAAACAACAGCAATTAATATCCTGGCAGGATTGTATCCGTTGGAAAGAGGGGAATTATTAATAGATAAAAATTAACCATATAACTATTATAAAATTTTAGTATTAATAGGTAAAAGCAAGAAAGGAATTTAATATGGGGATAAGTGAAAGTACAATAAAAGCTTATGAAAATAGGCGTAAAGAGATATTATATCAAATAATAAGAGAATCTATTTCTAAACAAGCAAAATTCATAATGCAGGTAGAAGAAACATGTAAAATATTTGATATTAATGTTTCTATGCCAAATATAGGTATTACATTAAATAATAAGTTAATTGAAATATCTAAAATTTTTAAAAAAGCTGAAATATCGATGTTTGCTGAGCCAAATGAAAAGTTGAATATGGTAAACTCTAATTTCGTTGGAGATGCAATTATAAATGACTTGGTTGCTCAATTAGGAGAAGGAATAGAAAAATTATTAGAATATGATTTTAGTATGGAAAAAGTAATAAATAAAAAAACAACTCAAATTAAAGCATTAGAAAAGTCAGGACCAATAAAAAGAATATTTTTCAGTATAAGAAGTCTTTTTAATCCTAATCTCATATCAAATGTAGTATCATATTCAAAGGAAGATATTGAAGAAATAAAATCACATTTATCAGAATACAAAAAGATAGATGAAAATTTATGGGAATATAATTTAGAGGATAATATAGTGCAAAGTTTAGCAAACTATACAAATGATAGACAATACGATGATAATACTATTCCAGAGGTGATAGAAGAATGTATTAAACCAACATTAGAAAAATTAGGCTTAGAAAATGTAATTCCTCAGTTAAAAGAAGAATTAAGCAAATCTAGAGAACAATTAGATTCTTCAAAAGATAAATCTTGGGAATTATCTACATCACAAAAAATGGAAATACAAAAATCTTCAAAACAAATAGCTAATGAAATCGACAATAATGAAAAAAGCGAAGTATATAGAGAAGATAAAGAATATTTAAAATAATACAATAACAAAAAAGACCCAATGGGAATTATCTCAATGGGTCTTTTTTGTTACTACATTTCACTATTTCCAGGCAAGAAATAGTCCACTACACCATAAATTAAAGCTCCTATAATTGCAGCCATCCAAGAAATTGAATATCCAGCTACAAAAAATTGAGTTACATATAAAACAACAGCAGCTAATGCAAATCCTACAAAACCTTTACCAAAAGGACTAGCATGTAATCCTGTAATTTTAACTATTAAATAATCTATTACAGATAATACAACAGCAGCTATTAATAAAGTCCAAATACTGTTAATAGTAAAACCTGGTGTAAAGAATGCAGTTATAGCTAATACTACAGCTGAAGCAATTAATCTACCAACTATTTGCCATACTGTAGAAGTACCTGATTTTGAATGAGTACCTTGAGCTTCTGACATAAACCTTAACCTCCTTAGTTTTAAAATTCATAATGCATTTTTTCAAAAGGTTCTAATTTTATTATTAACAAAAAAAAATAGATTATTCAAAAAAATTGGTATATAAAAGTTAAAATTTGTTAAAAATAAAAAATAAAAAGCAAAAATAAGAAAAATTAAAATACAAATCATAAAAATATGCAAAATTCAAATTTAATAAACAAAAAAGAGGTTAAAAAATGCTAATAACTTTTATTAGGTCAATAATTTTATATATAATAGTTTTAATTGTTATGCGATTAATGGGAAAAAGAGAAATTGGGCAATTACAACCATTTGAATTAGCAATTTCGATAATGATAGCAGATTTAGCGACAATTCCAATGACAGAAATAGGAATTCCAATATTTAATGGAATAATTCCAATCTTAGGACTTTTATTTATGCATTTAATAATATCAATATCAAATTTAAAAAGTACAAAAATAAGAGAAATAATTTGTGGCAAACCTAGAATATTAATATATAGAGGAAAAATAGATGAAAAAGCATTAAAAAAAGAAAGATTTACAATTAATGAATTACAAGAAAAATTAAGAGGAAATGGTGTAGTAAATTTAGGAGACGTAGAATATGCAATTTTAGAAACAAGCGGAGATGTCACTGTTATTCAAAAACCGGATAAAAGAACTACTATTCCAGCAGACTTTAATATAATGCCAGAGTATGAAGGAATTCCATATGATTTAATTATAGATGGAAAAATAATGGAAAAAAATTTGAAAGCAATAGGAAAAAATTATGTATGGTTAGATAAACAAGTGAAAAAATTTGGTATAAAACCAGAGGAAGCACTAATTGTTACATTAGATGGAAAAGGTCAAATGTTCTGCCAGAAAAAAGAGGAGTAAAAATAAAATGTGGAAAGAAATTATAATTTGTGTAGTTATTCTTTTAATGATATTTATGGGAAATTATATAACTCAAAAATATACAACAGAATCAGTAACAAATCTAAATACTCAATTAAAAGAATTAGAGGAGAAAGTTAAAACAGGTGAAAATAATTCTATTATAAATCAAATGAATGAATTAAAAAGTAATTGGAATGAAAGATATAAAAATTTATCATATTTTATCGAACATGATGAATTAGAAAAAGTAGAAACAAAATTAACAGCAATAAATGGATATATTGAGGCAGATAATTTAGAAGAAGTAAGAAGTAATATTCAAGAAACAGAATTTATTTTAAAACATATAGAGAAAAAATATGCAGTAATTATAGAAAATGTATTTTAGAGTGAAGCGACTACAATAGGAAAGAATAACTTTTCCATTTTAAAACATGAAATTTTTATAAATTCATTATAAAAATTATTAAGGTATATAACAGGTTGTTCTCAAAATGATTTTAAGACTAACCCATTATATACCTTAATAATTTCTAAAAAATTTCAGTTATATACATAATTTATAAAATGTGTATAATATTTTGTAATTAAATATAAATCTTATTTAAATTTTTCACTTAATTCAGCATACTTTTTAAGTTTTTCATAAACTAAGTAATTTATAGTACCAGCAGGAAACTTACCATCTTTATCTTTCTTACCAGCTGGAACACCAGTTAAAACCTCGATCCCTTCTTCAATTGTAGAAACAGAATAAATATGGAATTGTTTATTTTTTACTGCGTCTACAACCTCATCAGATAGTTGTAAATTATCAACATTTTGGATAGGAATCATTACACCATGAGAACCATCCAAACCTCTCATTTTACAAATTTGGAAAAATCCTTCAATTTTTTCATTAACTCCACCAATAGGTTGTATTTGACCTTTTTGATTAACAGAACCAGTAACAGCAATAGATTGATTAATAGGTATTCCAGAAAGACTAGAAAGTAGTCCATACAATTCCGTACTAGAAGCACTATCACCATCTACACCATTATATAATTGTTCAAAACAAATAC
>CAMMNR010000072.1 GCA_946498265.1 uncultured Clostridium sp.
ATTTCATTAGATGTTATATAACCATTGTTTCTTTTTAAAAATTTTTCTATTTTTTTTATATTCATATTAACCTCCATTACAAACGTACTACCATTTTACCATATTGTTGTACACTTGTAAATATTATGCTTAAAATTTATTAAATTTGTTATTAATCAATATAATTTATAGTGTATTTTTACACCATATCATATAGTTTTGAATAACTTTATATTTTTATATTAAAAATTTACTTATTTAATTCCACTTATTTTTTGTTTTAATACGAGAAGTTAAACCTCCATTTTAAAAAATATGCATATTTATTAAAATTCATCAATTCTTTTATATCAAAGCATTTTACCATTTTTCACACTTTTAAAATATAAAAAAATAATGTAGCATCCAGTCCCCCTCTATGTTAACTATTTTACCTCTTTTTTGTACAAATAATGCTTGTTTTCTATGTTTTTAACTCAAATTTTTTAACTATTTTAGATTTAAAATTTAAAATATTAATAAATTTTTTTACAAATCCTCTTCATTTAAAACAAACTATTTTTTGTTAAATTTATATATTTTTTATTCTAAAATCCATACAACTCCTAGTTGTATATTAAAAAACTGAATTCCCACTATTCTCAATAAAAAATACACTTTTGAATTTATAAATATTAGGATTTTTTTTACAAAAAAATATAGCCAATAGGGGATTATTTTTGATCCTAAATTGACTATTTTTTTATCTCTTTTTTTATATTTTTCTCGTTTTTATGGATTTTATTGCTCCAACATTGCTCCAAATGTTCAGCAGTTTCCGAAATCTCAACTATATAAGAAACTCTTTACTCCTACAACTCTACATTATTCAAATTTTATTCTTCTCTAAGTTTAGCACCACATTTTTTGTCTAGAACTTTTAATATACTATTCATTTTTTCATTTATTTGTTCAGATGTCATAGTAGTGCCTTCATTAAGCATTTTTACTTTTAATGTAACTGATTTTTTGCCATCAGGTATTTGATTTCCTCTATATTCATCAACAAATTCAATTTCTTTAACCTTTGATTTTATGCTTTCCTCAATTGTCTTCCATGAAACTTTTTCATCAACTATAATTGATAAATCTTTTTCAACTAATGGTAATTCTGGTAATCTTTCATATTCATTTGTTCTTGAAGCATAAGGAACAAATTTCTCGGCATTAATTTCAAACATTGCTACATTTGTTCTTTTTATTTTTGAGTTATTCATTACTTGTACGGAAACTAAACCAAGTGAACCTATTATTTCATTATTTTTAGTTATATTTAAATATGCATTAATATCTGCCCAATTAGGTTTTTCTATTTGTTCTAGATTAATTTCTTCCATGTGACAAAATCTAGACATATTTTCAATTACACCTTTTGCTTCGTAGAATATTTCTTTAGCATTTTTTCCAACAATACAACCAGTTAAATAATGTTTTTGAACTGGTAGTATTTCGTCTTCTGAAGATGGTCTATAATCACCTTTTTCATAAACTTCTCCACAGTCAAATAATTTAAATCCATCATAATATCTTAAATTTTTAGCAATAGCTTCTAACATTCCCGGTATTAAAGAAGTTCTTAAATAAGCTAAGTCTGGAGCTGGTGGAGTTGCTAATTTTACAGCTTTGTCAGTTTCTATTTTTGCGGCATGAATATATTTTTCATCAACCCATGGATATGTATAAATTTCATAGAAACCACATCTATATGCTAAATATTCTTTTATTCTTTTATTCATTAAAACTTTATTTTGTTTTATGGCATGTTCAAACGTAATAGTAATTGGTTTTGCTTCAAAACTATCAAAACTTAAAATTCTTGCAATATCTCCCATTACATCGTCTTTAATTGTTACATCACCAGTTGATCTCCATGTTGGGACTATTACATCATATTCACCATTATTATATTTTATCTCATATCCTAGAGCTGTTAAAATTTGTGCAATTTTATCTTGTGATATTTTTTTACCTAATCTTGTGTCTAAAAATTTCTCACTTACTTTTATATTATTCTTTTTGGTTTCATTAGGATATACATCTGCATATTTAATTATTTTGCTCTCTGGGAATATTTCTTTAATTAATCTTAATGCTAAGTTTAATCCCTCATCTACTCTTTGTGTATCAACACCTTTTTCAAATCTCATTGAAGCTTCTGTTTTTTCTGCAAATTTTTTATCTGTTTGTCTAACGGAATCTGCTGAGAAGTTTGCTACCTCTAATACAACTCCCTTGGTATCTGGCAATATAGAATCTTTTTTACCACCTTTAATTCCCGCTAATGCCATTGCATCACTTTCATCACATATTACTAAATCATCTGTTGAAAGCTCAATAAAGTTATTATCTAATAATAATAATTTTTCATTTTCTTTGGCATTTCTTACTATTATTCTTTCTCCATTAACATGTGTTTTATCAAAAGCATGAAGTGGTTGGCCTACTGCCATCATTACATAATTTGTAATATCTACAATTGCATTTATTGGTCTTTGACCTACTTTAGACAATAATGATTGCATCCACATTGGAGATGATTTTTCATAAATACCATCTATTTCTACCGCTACATATCTATTACATTTAGTTGTATCTTTTATTTCTACACTATATTCTGGAACTTTAGGTATTTCGTATTTTGGTAATTCTTTTAATGGTGCATCATATATTGCTGATAATTCTCTTGCGATTCCATAATGTCCCCATAAATCAGGTCTGTTAGATAAAGATTTATTATCAATTTCTAGTACTGTGTCATTCATTCCGAATAAATTTGCAATATTATCTCCTGGTTTGCAGTCAAATCCTTTTAAATCAACTATTTCAGTTTCACCTTCATTTGGAAAGAACTCACTTAAATATACTTCTGATGAAGCACATATCATTCCACAAGAAATTTCTCCTCTCATTTTTGTTTTTCCAACTTTTACAGGTTCTCCTTCTCCATGCCAAACCACTTCTGCACCTGGCTTTGATACAACTACATATTCCCCTTCATATAGATTTGAACCACCACATACAATTTGTACAGGTTCATTTTCTCCAATATCTACCATACATATCCTTAATTTATCAGCATTTGGATGTTTTCTTATTTCTACAATTTTTCCAACTACAATGTCATGAAATTTCGCACCAGTATTTTCTACTTCATCTACTTCTACTGTACGAAGTGTCATGTCATAAGCAATTTGTTCATCAGTTAAATCTTTAGGTAAATCAACATATTTTCTTATTAAATTTAATGATACTTTCATATTAAAAATCCTTTCTATTTAAATTGTTTTAAAAATCTTAAATCTGAACTATGGAATAATCTTACATCATCTACTCCATATCTCATCATTACTAATCTATCTAATCCAATATTAGTATAAAATCCTGTCCATTCTTCTGGATCTAGTCCCGCAGACTTTAATACATTTGGATGTATTACACCACCTGGCATAACTTCAATCCATCCATTATGATTACATACTTTACATCCTTTTCCTCCACATACTAAACATTCCATATCAATTTCATAACCTGGTTCAGTAAATGGGAAAAATCCTTCTCTCATTCTTGTCTTTATTTTTCTTCCAAAAACTTTTTCTAATATTGCTTGAATCATAACCATACCTGATGAGAAAGATATATCTTTATCTACTATTAATGCTTCATATTGAACAAATGCTCTTTCATGTCTTGCATCTGTTGTTTCATTTCTATATACTCTACCTGGATATACAAACCTTGCTGGAGCTCCATACTTTTGCAAATATCTAACTGATCCACCTGTCAAGTGTGGTCTTAAGCATAATCTTTCCGCACCTTCTTTTTCTTCTGTTCCTTCAATCCAATAGGTATCCATTGATTGTCGTGCAGGATGATTTTTAGCAAAGTTCAAATTATCAAATGAATATTTTTCGCTACTTATGTCATCCTCACTATATACTTCAAAACCTAGCGATAAAAATGCATCATTTAAATCTTGTTCCATTTGAGTTATTGGATGAAGTGCACCTTCACTTACTTTCTTTCCTGGCAAGCTTAAGTCAATAGGTTCATCTAATACACTCATTGTAGCAATAATCTCTTCTTGCTTTTCTTGCAATTTATCTGTAAATATTGTTTTTATTTCTGTAGCCATCATACCTATTGTCTTTTTTTCTTCTATTGGTAGGTCTTTCATTGATTTTAAAACTTCTGATAATCCACTTTTTTTACCAGTTAATTCTTTTCTAACTTCTTCAAGTTCAGGAATAGTTTTTACACTCCCGATTTTCTCTAAACCTTTTGTTTTGATTTCTTCTAATTTTTCTTTCATAAACCTTTTCCTTTCTATTATTTTGATACTTTTTTGTTTAAAGTGATTAATCTAAAATCACCATTAAAACCATCTTCCAAACTAACCACTTCCCTTCATATATAACAAAACACGAGCAAAACATCTACAAAGGACGAATTTGCTCGTGGTACCACCTTTTTTCATAGTATTTCTACTACCTCATTTTAGATTAACGCTCTTACACGTTTTGACTCCATTATTGAAATTCATTAATTTGCCTTTCTATTGTAGCTTCCAGTCTATGACTACAATTCCCTGTATAGAGTTTCAAATTAATTACTTAAGATAACTTCTTCATCAAAAATTTTTTATTAAATTATATTGTTTTTTTTCACATTTGTCAAGTTTTTTCAGTAAATAGATTTTATTATCGTATAAAATTTGTAAAATTAATTTTTTCTTGTTTTGGTAATTCTATTCCTTTTTCTTTTCCCGCTTCAATACATTTCAAATAATATGCCATATTTCTTCCTAAAATTCTCATTACTTGCATACCTTCTTCATCTTTTTTTACATCTTCAGGTGTTGCACCATGTACCATATTCCAATATCTTGATGAAATTATTGGCATCTGATTTATTCCAAAATATTTATTTAGTTGATCATAAGTTGTTTTACAAGCAATACATCCTGCTATTGGTTTTATCCCAATCCAAAATATTTCTGTTTCTATCCCTTCTTCTTTTAATGTTTTTGCTACTTCTTCTAATGCTGTATTTACACATCCATTTTTGTGTGGACCTCCATTTACTAATAATACTTTCATTTCAAACTCTCCTTTCATTAATATATTATTTTGTTAGCTTATATATTATACTTTCTTGTTCATCTGATTCATATAATATTTCATAATTATTAAATTCTGTATATTCCATTACATCTTTTAAAATCTTATCATAATCTAACCATTTCTTTATGTTTATAATAATGCTCTCTTGTCTATTTAATTCTCCATCATCTTTTAATTGCTCTAAATTATCTAAATTATTATTAATTATCATTGTTTTATCATATACTAAAAATTCGGGTAATGCACTTAAATATGTAAAATTATTATCACATATATAAATATAATGTAAATCTTTATTTTCTTTTGCTACATTTAGAATTTGATTATATCCTTTATATAAATATCTAGGTTCACTAGTTATTAATCCATATATAGATAAAATTCCTACTAAGATTAGTATTACTATAAAGCTAATATTCTTTTTGTTTTTTATAAATATATTTGTTATTTTATCTAAAATTAATATAATAATTATACTTACCAAAGGTATTATTATTGATATATACCTAATTATAGTATCATCTTTCATTTGTGGAGAAATCAAGCAAATTACAAAAAAAGATAGTATCGTTGGTATTATTAAAATTGCAAGAATATTTTTTTTAGTTGATGAAAGTTTTTCTTTCTTTCTTATCACAAAAATTATTGTTATACATATTAAAATTAATATAAATCCTAATACCAATATCTCATTTATTGAAAATGCATAACAAAGTTCTTTTAAATATATTCCTATATTTTCTAACCCAGATTTTTCTCCTGCTCCTATTCCTCTATATGAGAAGAATATGTGGTAAATAGATGCTGGAAATATAGCAATTCCAATAATTGCACTAATTATATGATATTTTATGTATTTTCTTAGTATATCATATTTTTTACTTTTTAGTAGCATTATTATTAGTACTAAAAATTCAAAAAATGCAAATATACAATAATAGTATTGAGTCAAAAATCCTAATATTGTTGTTGCTATTAAAATATTTCTAGTCTTTTTATCTATATCAAATTTGTTTTTTATTATTTTTATATGTAAGTATAAAGATAATAATATAAAAAATACTAACATTTGATACATTCTTAAAAATATTACTGTTGATATTGCTCCTATACTAAGTCCATATAATATTACTAATGGAATGCTCAAATATTGTTTATCTAATAGTTTCAGTATTTTTCTTAACATTATAAATGATAAGATTAAAAATATAAGGTTAATTAAAAAAATAATGTATTTCGAAAACATACCGAAAAAAATAGAAGATACTATGTGTACTGCAAAATAAAAAAGTGGCGGATGCACATCTCTACTTTGATTATAATATACGCTAAAATAATTTAATATATCTGCTTTACCTATTGTTAAGTATTCTTGTGCCTCTTGCTTGGTTTTCCAAATTGGTTTTTCTTGTTTTACTAAATTATTGTATTCTTCCATAAATTGATTAGGATTAGTTAAATAGAATTTAATATTATCTACTACATTTCCCACCAATATTTTATCAAATATTATTTGATTTATTTCATCTTTTTCCCCATATCTTTGAAATACATTATCTAAACTATAATTACTGCTTCCATATGAAAAAATTTCATCTTCATGAAATCCTTCTTTTTGACTTATCCAATAAAACATTACTATTGATATAATTATTATAGTAATTGCTAAAAATATTTTTTCTAACTTTACTTTCATTTATTTGCTCCAGATTTATTTTATAGCTACCATTAATTCATTAGGTTGTACTACCATATTTGTGTTATTATATGTAAATTTCGCTCCTGTAAAATATACTTGATATCCTAAATTTTCTAATCTTGTTCTACTCAATTTTAAAAATTCATCTGTTTCTTCTTCTGATAAGTCTAACTTTATTCTTATCTCATAAAATGAAAATACTACTTTATTTTCATTTTTCCTGATCTTTTCATCTATATAATCAGTTATAAATTTTAAAGTCATTGTTTAACACATTCCTTTCTCAAGAGGTCTAAATTAGAAATAGATAAAATTTAATTATTTTCCTCTATTAATTAGTATCAATATATTATCACAAAATTGGCTATAAAACAATAGATAATTATATAAGTTTCTTACTTTCTAAAATCCTTATACTATTCCCTTTTTATGATTTATAACTTCTAATCCATTTTTTATGTATTCAAGTGGCCTTACCTTTGTTTTTCCATATTCTCTTAATAATCCTTTATAAATTATTCTTGTTTTTTTTATCTCCTTAAAATCCTCTGGTCTTATCAATTCTGGTAATTCTATGTCAAGATACGCTTTTTCCAAAACATATTTTACAAATTCTGCACAATAAAATCCATGTTTAATTTTTACTTTTTTATTAAATCCTACTCCAAATAGTCCAAAAACATTAAATCTGTATATTTTTTTATAATTCTCCATATGATTTATTAATCTATCAATGATTTCATATTGTTTATCTGCAACTTCTAATGAATATATCAATGCTTTTGTTCTTTTAAATCTTTTAAATGTTCCTGAATTTACACTTTCATGTACAAATCCACCCCAAAAAGGATTATATGGATTAGTCCTACCAAAACTATACATTTTCTCTAAATTTATATCTAAAGAAATTGATACATGAGAAAATTCGTCTTTTGTGAAAGATTTTATAATTTTTGATAATGTCGTTCCTGTATGTGTTAAAATAATATATATTTGTTTCATTTTTTCACTTCCTCTTAATTATCAACTATAGTAACATTCTTTTTATTTGCATAAATTTTATCTAAATATTCATCTGGATAATACTTGTCTAAAAAAACATCTAGTTTATTTTGAGGTTGTACATTTCTTAATCTTTGAGTTTGTCTATACATTGCTACACTTGAAATAACTATATTAAATAGCATAAATAATGCAACAATTATTGTTACTAACTTTGTAACCTTTTTTTCTGACACTCTTCCTATTTTATTTATTAATGGTTCTACCCACATTATATACATAATTCCTGCTATTCCCCAGTAAGTACAATGCAATAAACTGGTTCTACCATTTACATTAAATGGTAAATATGAGTAATCCCATGATATTGTTCCAAATACCATTTCTTGTACAAACGAACATAAATATTCTGTTATTCCGCCTAATATCATGGATAATAAAAATACTATTAATTTGTTTCTCGTTTTTATTTTATAAAAAAATAGATAATATACAATTGCTCCAATTCCATAAACAGGTATAAATGGTCCATATATTAACCCTTGTCTACATTCATAATACCCTTTTTGGAATAATACTACTATAAATTCAAATATGTACCCTATTATACTTGCTATTATAAATACCCAGAAAATTTTTATTACTTCTTCTAATTTACTTTTCTTTTTTTGTTTTTTTCTTTTTTTCTTTCATCCCATTTCTCCTGCTTTGTTTTTTCTGCTTCTTCTTATTCTTTTTATTCTAATTATTATATCACTTAAATATTAATTAGTATACTAATTAATATTACATTTTTGTAAGTTTAATAGAAAATTAAGATATAGGGAAAATGGGGACGGGTTGCCAAAGGGGACGG